>NZ_JBMAWR010000061.1:0-472 GCF_048586865.1 Pseudomonas bharatica
CGTGTTGGTATTCAGCACGTTGTTCGGGGCAATGAAATCGACCGAACCGCTGGAGCTGTTCACCGGGATGGTGATCGACTGGCCGTTGGCGAGGCTGATAACCAGCGGGGTGCCGGTGACCGGAGCAGTAACCGAGGCGGTGTAGGTCACCACGCCACCTTCCACTGCGCTTGGAGTCGCGATCAGGGTGACTGTACTGGTGTCAATCGAATCCGTAATGGCAGTGACAGCCGCAGTCGGGCTGACTTCCAGGTGCTCAAAGTCGCCACCAGTAGTCCCAGTGACGGTCACGCTGACGTTGCCGCCATCTACGTAGACGGTGTTGGCTGGTGCTGCGAAGGTCACGGAGCCTTCCGACAGACCTTTGCCGATGGTGATCACCTCGCCATTGCTCAGCGTGATCTTCATCTCGCTGCCTGCTGGGTTGGTCAGGCGAGCGGTGTAGACGATGTCACCGCCTTCCTGAATGTCA
>NZ_JBMAWR010000062.1:0-433 GCF_048586865.1 Pseudomonas bharatica
GTTCGGCGCGATGAAATCTACCGAGCCGCTGGAGCTGTTGACTGGGATGGTGATCGACTGGCCGTTGGCCAGGCTGATGACCAGCGGGGTGCCGGTAACTGGTGCCGTAACCGAGGCGGTATAGGTCACCACGCCGCCTTCGACCGCGCTTGAGGTCGCGGTCAGGGTGACGGTCGAAGTGTCGATGCTGTCGGTGACGGCAGTTACCGCCGCAGTTGGATTGATCTCAAGGTGCTCGAAGTCGCCGCCGGTGGTGCCGGTGACGGTCACGCTAACGTTGCCGCCATCCACATACACAGTGTTTTGCGGTGCCGCGAACGTGACAGAGCCCTCGCTCAAGCCCTTGCCAATGGTGATCACTTCCCCGTTGCTGAGGGTGATCTTCATCTCGCTGCCTGCTGGGTTGGTCAGGCGAGCGGTGTAGACGATATCG
>NZ_JBMAWR010000063.1:0-423 GCF_048586865.1 Pseudomonas bharatica
CGTCAGTTCGCCGGTTACCGGAGCCCCGCTGGTGATTAGCTTGGCCAACGGTCAATCCATCACCATTGGCGTCAACGAAACCTCCGGCTCGGTCAACTTCACCGCGCCAAACAACGTCTACGGCACCAACGCGCCGCTGACCAACAGCATCACCGGCGTGACCGGCGGCAACTACGAGAAGCTGGTGACCGCCGGCACACCCAGCACCGTAGTCAATGACAACCCGAACAACCTCGACACCACCGGGGTAAGCCTGACCGCCTCCGGCACCGTCCAGGAAGGCGGCCAGATCACCTACACCGCCAAGCTGACCAACCCGGCCGGCAGCGACATGACCGTCAGCCTGAGCAACGGCTCGACGATCAACATCGCCAAGGGCCTGAGTGAGGGCACCGTCACCGTCGATGCGCCGAAAAACAGCGT
>NZ_JBMAWR010000064.1:0-412 GCF_048586865.1 Pseudomonas bharatica
CTATGTGGACGCCACCAATGTCAGCGCCACTATCACCGGCACCACGGGCGGTGATTTCGAGAAGGTGAACGTCAACGCAACCCCGGCAGTTACGGCAATCACCGATACCATCGACACGTCCACCGTGACCCTGACGGCTACGCCGAGCGTGACCGAGGGCGGTGTGGTGACCTACACCGCCTCCGTCACGGCTCCGGTTACCGGCACCCCGCTGGTCATCACCCTCGCCAACGGCCAGAGCATTACCATCCCGGTCAACGCTTCGAGCGGCTCGGTGGACTTCACCGCGCCAAACAACGTCTATGGCACCAACGCGCCGCTGACCAACAGCATCACCGGCGTAACCGGCGGCAACTACGAGAAGCTGGTGACCGCCGGCACACCCAGCACCGTAGTCAATGACAACCCGAAC
>NZ_JBMAWR010000065.1:0-392 GCF_048586865.1 Pseudomonas bharatica
ACACCGCCTTCGACCGCGCTCGAGGTCGCGGTCAGGGTTACGGTCGAAGTGTCGATGCTGTCGGTGACGGCAGTGACAGCCGCAGTCGGGCTGACTTCCAGATGCTCGAAGTCGCCGCCGGTAGTGCCTGTGACGGTGACGCTGACGTTGCCGCCATCTACGTAAACGGTGTTTTGCGGGGCCGGGAAGGTCAAGCTGCCTTCCGACAGACCTTTGCCGATGGTAATGACCTCGCCATTACTCAGCGTGATCTTCATTTCACTGCCAGCCGGATTGGTCAGGCGGGCGGTGTAGACGATGTCACCGCCTTCCTGAACGGTGCCGGTGGCGGACAGGGTCAGGCCGGTAGTATCCAGGCGAGCCGGGTCATCGGTTACGACGGTGGTCGGGGT
>NZ_JBMAWR010000066.1:0-370 GCF_048586865.1 Pseudomonas bharatica
GTCGGCCACCGGTACCGTTCAGGAAGGCGGTGACATCGTCTACACCGCTCGCCTGACCAATCCGGCTGGCAGCGAGATGAAGATCACGCTGAGCAATGGTGAAGTCATAACGATTGGTAAAGGTCTGTCAGAAGGTAGCGTGACCTTCCCGGCGCCTCAGAACACAGTTTACGTAGATGGCGGCAACGTCAGCGTGACTGTCACCGGGACTACTGGTGGTGACTTCGAGCATCTGGAAGTCAGCCCGACAGCTGCCGTCACTGCCGTTACAGATTCGATCGACACCAGTACAGTCACCCTGACCGCGACTCCGAGCGCAGTGGAAGGCGGCGTTGTCACCTACACAGCGTCGGTTACGGCTCCGGTTACC
>NZ_JBMAWR010000067.1:0-350 GCF_048586865.1 Pseudomonas bharatica
TACGAGAAGCTGGAAACCGCCGGCACGCCGACTACCGTTGTGACCGACGACCCGGCCCGCCTGGATACCACTGGCCTGACGCTCAGCGCCACCGGCACCGTCCAGGAAGGCGGCGATATCGTCTACACCGCTCGCCTGACCAATCCGGCGGGCAGCGAGATGAAGATCACCCTCAGCAACGGGGAAGTGATCACCATTGGCAAGGGCTTGAGCGAGGGCTCTGTCACATTCGCTGCACCGCAGAACACTGTGTACGTAGACGGCGGCAACGTCAGCGTCACCATCACCGGTACCACTGGCGGCGACTTCGAACATCTGGAAGTCAGCCCGACTGCGGCTGTCACTGCCGT
>NZ_JBMAWR010000007.1:0-211440 GCF_048586865.1 Pseudomonas bharatica
GTACGCGCCGTGCTTTGGCACTGTTCTCTGCGCGACAGCGCAGCCTGAAAGGCTGGGCGGACTTCCACGGGTTTTGTGTGCACCGCAACCCTGTGGGAGCTGGCTTGCCAGCGATGAGGCCATCAGCGACACCAACACTTCACGATCTCGGCCGCAGCATCGGATCCTCCGGATTGATCGCCCTTAACGCCTCGACCAGCCCATTGGCCTTGTCCACCTCACCCGCCTGTTGCAGGTAATGCATCAGCGCCAGCCGTACATCGCGGTTGTACGGCTGCTGTTCCAGGCTCTTCGACAATTGCGCCATGGCCGCGCCACGCTGGCCCTGGTCATGCAGCGCCACTGCCAGCACGTAGCCGAAGCCGGTGTTGCCGGGCTCCAGTTCCACGGCCTTGCGCAGGGCCTTCAGCGCTTCGTCCCGTTGACCGGCACGCACCAGCGCCAGGCCCTTGGCGTGCTGCAACAGCGCCGATTCGGGATGCCGCGCCAGCCCGTCGTCCAGCAACTGCCGCGCCTGCGCCTGCTGTCCCTGGCCATCGAGCCATTGCACCAGCGCCACCCGCGCCGGATCGAAGCCTTCGTCGCGCACCAGTGCCGCGCGAAGATGGGGCTCGACCTGGTCGAGCCGCCCGGTGGCGCGATAGAGCATCGCCAGGTTGAGATTGGCCTCGGCCCGTTCCAGCAGGCTCAGTTGGACCTGCTCGTATTCACCCAGCGCCTTGTCGAAATCAGCGCCGGATACCGCCTGGCGCGCCGGCAACAGGGCGTAGGCGGTTGCAGTGCGCACCGCGCGGATCGGGTCCTTGAGCAGCGGCGCCAGTGGTTGCACCCGCTGTTCGCCAGGCAGCAGTGCAGCCAGGGCTTCCACGGCGGCAAGCCGCACCTGCGGCCCGTCGTTGCGCAGGTCCCTTGAGGCCAGTTCGAGAGCGCGCTGGCTGGGATAGTTGGGCAGCTCGGCCAGTAGGGTGGCACGGCGAATCGCTGGCAGGTCATTGCGTTGCAGTTGTTCGAACAGCGCCGCTGCCGCGCCCGGCTTGCCGCTGCGCAAGGCATCTAGGCTCTGGGCGTAGCGCTGGGTCGGGCTGTCACCGAGCAGCGCCCGGGCCTGGGGTGGAATGCTGAAACCATGGTCATGCCGCCAGTCGTTGACCATGTAGAACTTGCCCGGCATATGGCAATCCACGCACTGCGAACCCGAAAGCCCCGGCACCTGCTGGTAATGCTCGGGTGATCGGTAGTCCCTGGCCTTGAGGCCGCTGCCATCGACCCCGGCCACGCTGGTCTTGCCCGCCGGGTTGTGGCATTGCAGGCAGACCCCGTTGCCCTCGGCCCGCAGCCGGGTGCTGTGGGGTTCATGGCAGTTGCTGCAACGCACGCCCTTGGCGAACATCTTGCTCTGGGTAAAGGAGCCGTATTCGAACACCTCGTCCTTGATCGTGCCGTCGAGTTCGTACAACTCGCGGGTCAGGCGGCTGGGCAGGAAGTCGTCCATCAGCCGGTGCGTATCGACGAAACCATCGCCCAGCGGCGCCCGGCGCGCATGGCAGCGGGCGCAGGTTTCCACTTCCTTGAGGTTGTTGCCGCCCAGCAGGCTTTGCTGGAAGCCGGCGTGGTCGAGCGGGGTCTTTTTCGTTGTCCATTCGAGGTGACCAGAAGCCGGGCCATGGCAGGCCTGGCAACCGACCCCGAGGCTCTGCCACTGGCTGGAGAAACTGTTTGCGGCGGCGCTGAAATTACGCTTGAAACCGGTGGTATGGCACTCCACGCACATGAAGTTGGCGTTCTGCTGCGGTTTGCTCCAGTGCAGCGGGTTCCTGAAGTCCACGCCCTGGCCCGGGTACAGGTGGAACCACGTGTTCTGCCGGGTATCCCAGGCGACACCCAGCGCCTGCAAGTGCCCGGCGCCCGTGTCGATCAGGTACTGCTGCAAGGGTTCGATGCCGAAGGCATAGGCCACCGGGAAGTCCTTCGGTTTGCCGTCGCTACCCGGCGTGTTGACCCAGAAACCGCCGTCGCGCTTGAAGAAGCGGGTGGTCTCGCGGTCGCTCTTGAAGGTGACATCGGCAAAGTTGCCGAGCACGCTGGCGTCGTCCGCCACTTGCATCGCCAGTTGGTGGTGGGAGCCTTTCCAGTGCTCGACTTGCTGGCTGTGGCAGCCCTGGCACTGGTTTTCGTCCACCAGGTGCGGCGCCGGGCGTACGGGCTTGGTGTCGGCGACCGGCGCCGCGCGTGGCGTGGTCACCGGCAGCGGCGCCGGCCCTCGGTCCAGGGCGAACCAGACGCCCGCGACAACCAGCAACAACAACCCAGCCAGGACCGGCCAGAGCGCACTGCGGCGGCGCGCAGGGGAGACCACATCAGGCTTTTTCGACATGCGGATTTCCGTATCTTTTTTTTCTAATGGGGCCTGCGCGGCGCTCAGGGTTGCAGGCCCAGGAACCAGCGATAGTACGGATTTCCGGCGTCTTCCCGAAGCACCTCCGGCACTTGCCGGGCCCAGCGTTCGCGCTGGCGCGGAAAAGGGCAACTGCGAAACGGTGTGCTGAATCATTTCCCGACTGTTGAACCTGATGCGTTTGCCAACCGGTCCTTTGTCATTACCGGAAATAGATTTTCATCCTGCTTCCGGGAAACCCCCGGGTAGCATGCCTCTCTTAACAATCAATGGATTTTTCCTACATTGATTCTCCGAGGAGCATTGCAATGAATACCCGAGGTTTGCTCGATCAACTGCTCAGGTCCGGGCAGGACCTGCTGCAAAAACAGACCGGCGCGCCAGGCGCATCGAAAAGCGGCGGCGGGCTGGGCAGCCTGCTCTCCGGCATGGGCGGCGGCGCGGCGGCGGCCGGGGCGCTGGGGGTGCTGATGGGCAGCAAGAAAGCCCGCAAATACGGCGGCAAGGCCCTGGCCTACGGTGGCCTGGCGGCGCTTGGCGTGCTGGCCTACAAGGCCTATGGCAACTGGCAGGCGCAGCAGGCGGCAGCGCCCAAGGGCGAGCCGCAGACCGTCGACCGGCTGCCCCCGGCCCAGATGGAGCAGCATAGCCAGGCGATCCTCAAGGCGCTGGTCGCCGCCGCCAGGGCCGACGGGCATGTGGATGAACGCGAGCGGGAACTGATCGAGGGTGAGTTCGTCAGGCTGTCCGGCGATGACCGCGATCTTCAGCACTGGCTGCACGCCGAGCTGGGCAAGCCGCTGGATCCGGCCGAGGTCGCGCGTGCTGCCAGCACCCCGGAAATGGCTGCGGAAATGTACCTGGCCAGCGTGATGCTGGTGGACGAGGAGCATTTCATGGAGCGCGCCTACCTCGACGAGCTGGCCAAACAGTTGCGCCTCGATCCGGCGCTGAAAGCCGAGCTGGAACGTCAGGTTCGTGCGACCTGAGTCAACAAACTGGGCAAATGGCCACGGCGCGTCGCCATTTTGCCCAATCAACCCTGTAGGATCAGTCCTATCGGTACGTAGGCCCTAGGCTATAATCAGCCCATTTTTCCTGCCGCGTACAACGCTCGAGGGCTGATTGTGAAGAACTGGACATTGCGCCAACGGATCCTGGCAAGTTTCGCCGTGATCATCGCCATCATGTCGTTGATGGTGGTCGCCGCCTACTCGCGGTTGATCACCATCGAGGAAAGCGAGCAGGCAGTCCGTGCCGACAGCATGCCCGGCGTCTACTACAGCTCGATGATCCGCAGCGCCTGGGTCGACAGTTTCATCCTGACCCAGCGCCTGGTCGGCCTCAACGACCGGCGCGCGCTGACCGATGCCGACATGGCCTTGTACAGGAGCTACGACGAACACCTGCAGCAGCAGATGGGCAACTACCGTAAGACCATGAACGACTCGGAAGACCAGGCCAACTTCGCCCAGTTCGAAGGCATGGTCGCCGAGTACAAGCAGTACCTCACCACCGTGCTCAACGCCTACGGCAAGCAGGACTACGCCGAAGCCCAGCGCGTGCTCCTGGAAGACCTGATGCCGACCTGGGCCGCCGGGCGCAAGAGCGTCAACAACCTGATCGACTGGAACCGTCGCTATGCCGACCAGGCCACCGACAGCATCGTTTCGGCAGTGAGTACCGCCAAGCTGAGCATGGTGGTGTCGCTGATCCTGGCGGTGATCGCCGCCGGTGTTTGCGGCCTGTTGCTGATGCGGGTCATCACCGAGCCCATGCAGCGCATCGTGCGCTCCCTGGAAACCCTGCGCGGCGGCGACCTCAGCGTACGCATGAACCTGGAGCGCAACGACGAGTTCGGCGCGGTGGAAACCGGGTTCAACGAAATGGTCAGCGAACTCACCGGCCTGGTCTCCCAGGCCCAGCGGTCCTCGGTGCAGGTGACCACGTCGGTGACCGAGATCGCCGCCACTTCCAAGCAGCAGCAGGCCACGGCCACCGAAACCGCGGCCACCACCACCGAGATCGGCGCCACCTCGCGGGAAATCGCCGCCACCTCCCGCGACCTGGTACGCACCATGACCGAAGTGACCACCGCCGCCGACCAGGCCTCGGTGCTCGCCGGCTCCGGCCAGCAAGGGCTGGCGCGCATGGAGGAAACCATGCACCAGGTGATGGGCGCCGCCGACCTGGTCAACAACAAGCTGGCGATCCTCAACGAGAAGGCCGGCAACATCAACCAGGTGGTGGTGACCATCGTCAAGGTCGCCGACCAGACCAACCTGCTGTCGCTCAACGCGGCGATCGAGGCCGAGAAGGCTGGCGAGTACGGTCGCGGTTTTGCCGTGGTCGCCACCGAGGTGAGGCGCCTGGCCGACCA
The DNA here is from genome assembly GCF_048586865.1 of Pseudomonas bharatica. Taxonomy (NCBI): domain Bacteria; kingdom Pseudomonadati; phylum Pseudomonadota; class Gammaproteobacteria; order Pseudomonadales; family Pseudomonadaceae; genus Pseudomonas; species Pseudomonas bharatica. Next base: position 4,776 of record NZ_JBMAWR010000007.1, read on the forward strand.
GACCGCCGTGGCCACCTACGACATCGAGCAGATGGTCCGCGAGATCCAGTCGGCGGTCTCCGCCGGGGTGATGGGCATGGACAAGTTCTCCGAGGAAGTGCGCCGCGGCATGTTCGAGGTCCAGCAGGTCGGCGAGCAGTTGAGCCAGATCATCCATCAGGTCCAGGCCCTGGCGCCGCGGGTGCTGATGGTCAATGAAGGCATGCAGGCCCAGGCCACGGGCGCCGAGCAGATCAACCACGCCCTGGCCCAGCTCAGCGATGCCAGCAGCCAGACCGTGGAGTCGTTGCGCCAGGCCAGTTTTGCCATCGACGAATTGAGCCAGGTCGCGGTCGGTCTGCGCGGCGGTGTCTCGCGGTTCAAAGTCTGACGTGACGATGACCGAGCCCACGCCCCGCCGCAGCCCGGACGCGGCTTGCCAGGAACGCCTGTTCCTGGTGTTCCGCATCGGCGCCGAGCGTTTTGCCCTGGACACCCGGGAAGTCGCCGAGGTGTTGCCGCGCCTGCCCTTGAAACCGCTGCCCCATGCCCCGGGCTATGTCGCCGGGGTTTTGGCCCACCGTGGCGCGCTGGTGCCGGTGATCGACGTCAGCGCCCTGACCTTCGGTACACCAGCGCCGCAGCGCACCAGCACGCGCCTGGTGCTGGTGCATTACCGTTTCGATCCGGCACGGCCGGACCTGCTGCTTGGGCTGATCCTCGAACAGGCCAGCGATACCCTGCGCTGCGATCCGGCACAGTTCCGCCCCTACGGCGTGGACAACCGCGAGGCGCCTTATCTCGGCCCGGTGCGCGAGGATGCCGATGGCCTGTTGCAATGGATCGGCGTGCAGGACCTGCTCGACGAGCAGGTACGTTCGATGCTGTTCCCCGCCGAAGGGGGCCCGGCATGACCATCGAGCGGCGTTTCTTCCGTTTTCTTCAGGAGCGTATCGGGCTGGATGTCAGCTCGGTCGGCGAGCAGATGGTCGAGCGCGCCCTGCGCCAGCGCTGCGCGGCGCTGGCGGCCAATGACCTGAACGATTACTGGGTGCAGTTGCAGCAGTCCCACGCCGAACAGCAAGCACTGATCGAGGCGGTGATCGTTCCCGAGACCTGGTTCTTCCGCTATCCGGAGTCTTTCGCTGCGCTTCTGGAACTGGCGCGCAAACGCCTGGCGGAACTGGGCGGTGCGCGGCCTCTGAAGATTCTCAGCCTGCCCTGTTCCACCGGCGAGGAACCCTATTCCATTGCCATGGCCCTGCTTGATGGCGGTGTGCCGGCCCAGGCGTTCACCGTCGAGGCCATGGACATCAGCCCCAATTCCATTGCCCGGGCCCAGCGCGCCCTGTATGGGCGCAACTCCTTCCGCGGGCCCGACCAGGCGTTTCGCGAGCGGCATTTCAGCGCAAGCGAGGAGGGCCATGAGCTCGACCCACGGGTGCAGCGCCAGGTGCGTTTCGAGGTGGGCAATGTGCTGGACCCGGCCCTGCTGGTTCGCCAGGGCAGCTATGACTTCGTGTTCTGCCGCAACCTGCTGATCTATTTCGACCTGGCGACCCAGCAGCGCGTATTCGAGGTGCTGAAGAACCTGACCCATGCCGATGGCGTGCTGTTCATCGGCCCGGCCGAAGGCAGCCTGCTGGCGCGCCTGGGCATGCGCCCGGTGGGCATTGCCCAGTCGTTCGCCTATGTCCGCCAGGTGGCCGAAGCCAGGCCGGCGCCGCGCCCGGCCGCGCAGGTAGCTGCGCCTCGGGCCGTGCCGCCGCGCCAGGCGGCAGTGGCCGCGCCGCCACCTGCGCGGCGCAGGATCCCCGCGCCGGCCCCTGGACCGGCGCAGCCCGCGCGCAACGAGCAGCCCGGCGAATTGCTGGCCCAGATCGCCGTCCTCGCCAATGCCGGCAACAGCGAGCAGGCCCGCGCCGCTTGCCAGCGTTACCTCAAGCAGTTCGAGCCTTCGGCCCAGGTGTTCTACTGGCTGGGGCTGCTCAGCGACACCGCCGGCGACAGCAGCGACGCCGTCAATCAGTACCGCAAGGCGCTGTATCTGGAACCGCAGCATCCCGAGGCCCTGGCCCACCTGGCGGCATTGCTCGCCTCGCGGGGCGATACGGCCGGTGCCCGGCGCTTGCAGGAGCGCGCCGCGCGGCGCGAGCGGGAGGCTGATCGATGAGCGAAGGAATCAATGTGCTGAGCGGCGATGTGCAGCGTATCGACGACTGCTGGAACCGCATCGGCGTGCACGGCGACAAGAGCTGCCCGTTGCTCGAAGAGCATGTGCATTGTCGCAATTGCCCGGTGTATGCCGCTGCGGCCACGCGCCTGCTGGACCGTTATGCCCTGGCCCAGGACGCCCATGTTCGCGAAGTGGTCGAGGAACAGGCGGAGCAGGGGCCTTCGCTGCTGCTGTTCCGTCTCGGCGAGGAATGGATGGCCCTGGCCACCCGCTGCCTGGCCGAAGTGGCGCCGGTGCAACCGGTGCACTCGCTGCCGCACCAGCGCTCGCGGATGCTGCTGGGGGTGGCCAATGTGCGCGGCGCACTGGTGCCTTGCCTGGCCCTCGGTGACCTGCTCGGGCTGGAGCTGACCGAAGCCCCGCCCGGCGCCGGCCGTGTCATGCCGCGCATGCTGATCCTGGCGGCCAGGGGCGGCGCGGTGGTGCTGCCGGTGGACGAGGTGGACGGCATCCACGCTCTCGACCTGCGCCTGCGCGGCGAAACCGCCCACGAAAACCGTTTTACCCGGCACATCCTGCAGTGGCGCGGGCGAAGCGTGCGAATCCTGGATGAAGACCAGTTGTTGTCTGCAGTCGAGCGGAGCCTTTCATGACCCCAGAGCAGATGCGCGATGCCTCGTTGCTGGAGCTGTTCAGCCTCGAAGCCGAAGCCCAGACCCAGGTGCTCAGCGCCGGGCTGCTGGCGCTCGAGCGCAATCCGGCCCAGGCCGACCAGCTCGAGGCGTGCATGCGTGCTGCGCACTCGCTCAAGGGCGCAGCACGGATCGTCGGCATCGATGCCGGGGTCAGCGTGGCCCATGTCATGGAAGATTGCCTGGTGGAAGCCCAGGAAGGACGCCTGCGCCTGCGTCCGGAACATATCGATGCATTGCTGCAGGGCACCGATCTGCTGATGCGTATCGCCACGCCAGGGGATACGGCGGTGGACGCGGCGGTGCAGGCGTACCTGGTTCAGGTGGCCGAGCTGTTGCAGCCCGGTGCTGCGCCGGCACCGGTGCCGGTTGTGCCACCGGTGCCCGAGCCGGAGCCCGTGGCAGCGGCTGCGCCCGAGGAGCCGCAAGCCGAGCCCGAACCACGACCGGTGTCCAAGGGCAAGGCGGTCGAGGGTGGCGAGCGGGTCCTGCGGGTCACGGCCGAGCGCCTCAACAGCCTGCTCGACCTGTCCAGCAAGGCCCTGGTGGAAACCCAGCGCTTCAAGCCGTTCCTGGCCACCCTGCAGCGCCTCAAGCGCGTGCAGGGCCAGAGCCTGCGCGCCCTCGACGAACTCAAGGCGCAGATCGAGGCCGGCGCGCAGGGCGAGGACATTCGCCAGGCCCTGGCCCTGACCCAGCAGTTGCTGGGCGATGCACAACAGATGCTGCAGCAGCAGATGGTCGACCTCGACGAACTGGGCTGGCAGGCCGGGCAACGCGCGCAGAACCTCTACGACATGGCTTTGGCCTGTCGCATGCGCCCGTTCGCCGATGTGCTGGCCGGACAGAGCCGCATGGTCCGCGACCTGGGGCGTTCCCTTGGCAAGCAGGTGCGCCTGGAAGTCGAAGGCGAGAAGACCCAGGTGGACCGCGACGTGCTGGAAAAACTCGAAGCGCCGCTGACCCATCTGCTGCGCAATGCCGTCGATCACGGCATCGAACTGCCGGAGCAGCGCCTGGCCGCGGGCAAGCCGGCGGAAGGTACCATCCGCTTGCGCGCTTCCCACCAGGCCGGATTGCTGATGCTCGAATTGAGCGACGATGGCGGCGGCGTCGATCTGCAGCGCCTGCGTCGCAGCATCGTCGAGCGCAATCTGTCACCGGCCGAGACCGTGGCGCAGATGAGCGAGGCCGAGCTGCTGACCTTCCTCTTCCTGCCCGGCTTCAGCCTGCGCGACAAGGTTACCGAGGTGTCCGGGCGCGGTGTCGGCCTGGACGCGGTGCAGCATATGGTCCGCCAGTTGCGCGGCCAGGTCGGGATGACCCAGGGCGACGGCAGCGGCAGTCGTTTCCATCTGGAAGTCCCGCTGACCCTGTCGGTGGTGCGCAGCCTGGTGGTGCAGGTGAGCGGCGAAGCCTACGCCTTCCCCCTGGCCCATATCGAACGCACCCTGGAACTGTCCGCCGAGGCGATCGTGCAGATCGAGGGGCGCCAGCAGTTCTGGCACGAGGGCCGGGCCGTGGGGCTGGTGTCGGCCAGCCAGTTGCTCAATCGACCGGTCGGCCAGAACGGCGAGCAGAGCATCAAGGTGGTGGTGATCCGCGAGCGCGAGACGCTGTATGGCGTGGCCGTCGACCGCCTGGTCGGCGAGCGCGTGCTGGTGGTCATGCCGCTGGATTCGCGCCTGGGCAAGGTCCAGGACATTTCTGCCGGAGCCTTGCTGGACGACGGTTCGGTGGTGTTGATCGTCGATGTCGAGGACCTGCTGCGTTCGGTGGAAAAACTGCTCGGTACCGGCCGCCTGGAGCGTATCGAACGCCGCGGCAGTGCCCGTGAAGCGGCGCGCAAGCGCGTACTGGTGGTGGACGACTCGCTTACCGTGCGCGAGCTGCAACGCAAGCTGCTGAGCAACCGCGGCTACCAGGTGGCGGTGGCGGTGGACGGCATGGACGGCTGGAACGCCCTGCGCAGCGAGGATTTCGACCTGCTCATCACCGATATCGACATGCCGCGCATGGACGGTATCGAGCTGGTGACGCTGGTGCGCCGCGACAGCCGCCTGCAATCGTTGCCGGTCATGGTGGTGTCCTACAAGGACCGGGAAGAAGACCGACGGCGCGGGCTGGATGCCGGGGCTGACTATTATTTGGCCAAGGCGAGTTTCCATGACGACGCCTTGCTGGATGCCGTAGTCGAGCTGATCGGGAGTGCCCAGGGATGAAGATCGCCATCGTCAATGATATGCCCCTTGCCGTGGAGGCCCTGCGCCGGGCGCTGGCCTTCGAGCCGGCGCACGAGGTGATCTGGGTCGCCAGCAACGGCGTGGAGGCGGTGCAGCGCTGCGCCGAGCAGACCCCGGACCTGCTGCTGATGGACCTGATCATGCCGCTGATGGACGGTGTGGAAGCGACCCGGCGGATCATGGCCGAGTCGCCGTGCGCCATCGTTATCGTTACCGTCGATCGGCAACAGAACGTGCACCGGGTATTCGAGGCCATGGGGCATGGCGCGCTGGACGTGGTCGATACGCCGGCGCTGGGCAGCGGCGATCCGAAGGAAGCCGCAGCCCCTTTGTTGCGCAAGATCCTCAATATCTCCTGGCTCATCGGCCAGCAACGCGGCAGCAGCGTACGCCCGGTGGCGGCCCCGGTGCGCCAGGCGGTGCAACGCCAGGGCCTGGTTGCCATCGGTTCTTCCGCGGGCGGGCCGGCCGCGCTGGAAGTGCTGCTCAAGGGCTTGCCCAGGACTTTTCCGGCTTCGATCGTGCTGGTCCAGCATGTCGACCAGGTATTCGCCGGCGGCATGGCCGAGTGGCTGGCCAGCAGTTCCGGGCAGAACGTGCGCTTGGCCCGCGAGGGCGAACCGCCGCAACCCGGGCATGTGCTGCTGGCCGGGACCAACCACCATATCCGCCTGCTCAGGGATGGCACCCTGGCCTATACGGCGGAGCCGGTGAACGAAATCTACCGCCCCTCGATCGACGTGTTCTTCGAGAGCGTGGCGCGGTTCTGGCGTGGCGATGCGGTGGGCGTGCTGCTTACCGGCATGGGCCGCGATGGCGCGCAGGGGCTCAAGCTCATGCGCGAGCAGGGCTTCCTGACCATCGCCCAGGACCAGCAGAGCAGTGCGGTGTACGGCATGCCCAAGGCCGCCGTCGCCATCGACGCGGCCGTGGAAGTGCGTCCGCTGGAGCGGATAGCCCCACGACTAATGGAAATTTTCCCGAAATGACGATATGTATTGAGTCACGCCGGCGGCGCCGGCAGTGCCCAGGTGACAGCGCATGAATGATCTACCGATCGACGGCTTTTCAACCTCTGACGAGAATTCGGCGATGGTGCTGCTGGTCGATGACCAGGCGATGATCGGCGAAGCCGTGCGCCGGGGCCTGGCCCAGGAAGACAACATCGACTTCCACTTCTGCGCCGATCCGCACGACGCGGTGGCCCAGGCGGTGCGGATCAAGCCGACGGTGATCCTCCAGGACCTGATCATGCCGGGCCTCGACGGCCTGACCCTGGTGCGCGAGTACCGCGCCAATCCGGCGACCCAGGACATCCCCATCATCGTCCTCTCGACCAAGGAAGACCCGCTGGTGAAAAGCGCGGCCTTCGCCGCCGGGGCCAACGACTACCTGGTCAAGCTGCCCGACAACATCGAGCTGGTGGCGCGGATCCGCTATCACTCGCGGTCCTACATGACCCTGTTGCAGCGCGACGAGGCCTATCGTGCGCTGCGGGTCAGCCAGCAGCAGTTGCTCGATACCAACCTGGTGCTGCAGCGGTTGATGAACTCCGACGGCCTGACCGGGTTGTCCAATCGTCGTCACTTCGACGAGTACCTGGAGCTGGAATGGCGCCGGGCCATGCGCGACCAGTCGCAGTTGTCGTTGCTGATGGTGGACGTGGATTACTTCAAGTCGTTCAACGACACCTTCGGCCACCTGGCCGGCGACGAGGCGTTGCGCCAGGTGGCCGAGGCCATTCGCTCGTGCTGCGCGCGGCCAAGCGATCTGCCGGCGCGCTATGGCGGCGAGGAGTTCGCCCTGGTGCTGCCCAATACCTCGCCGGGTGGCGCCCGCCTGCTGGCCGAGAAACTGCGCCAGACCGTGGAGGCCGCGCGCATCGCCCATATCATGCCGCAGCAGGACTCGGTGCTCAGCGTCAGCATCGGCCTGGCCACCCAGACCCCGGGGATCGGCAGCCACTGCCGGCAACTGATCTCGGCGGCGGACAATGCCCTGTACCAGGCCAAGAACGGCGGCCGCAACCGTGTAGCCGTGGCTTGAGGGCCCTATCGCTGGCAAGCCAGCTCTCATAGAACAAAACATAACTCTTTGATTTGCAGGGACTTTGTAGGAGCGGGTTTACCCGCGATTGCTATGGTGAACTCACTACCGCAATCGCGGGTGAACCCGCTCCCACAGGGTACGCGTCGTGCTTTGAAAACTGTTCTCTGCGCGACAGCGCAGCCTGAAAGGCTGGGCTGACTCCCACAGGGACTGCATGCACCTGTGGGAGCTGGCTTGCCAGCGATAGGGCCGGCAAAAGCAAAGCCATTTTCCGATATTCCCCTGTAAATCAGCCTGCCGCCCGTAGCTTCCAGCTTGTCCCCCGCCACCCCCCCTGCGCTATACTCCCCGGCTTTTCACCGAATTACGCACGAGAGCAGCCCGCCCATGGAAATCAATCCGATCCTGAATACCATCAAGGACCTCACCGAGCGTTCCGAGTCCATTCGGGGGTATCTTTGACTACGATCACAAGCATGACCGCCTGATCGAAGTCAACCGCGAGCTCGAAGACCCGAACGTCTGGAACAAGCCCGAATACGCCCAGGGCCTTGGCCGCGAGCGCGCCATGCTGGCGCAGGTCGTGGACACCCTGGACAAGCTCTCCGGCGGCCTCGCCGACTGCAAGGACCTGCTCGACATGGCCGTCGAGGAGAACGACGAGAGCGCCGTCGAAGACGTCGTGGCCGAGTTGCAGCAACTCGAGGAACACCTGGCCAAGCTGGAATTCCGGCGCATGTTCAGCGGCGAGATGGACATGAACAACGCCTACCTGGACATCCAGGCCGGCTCCGGCGGTACCGAAGCGCAGGACTGGGCCAACATCCTGCTGCGCATGTACCTGCGCTGGGCCGACAAGCGCGGCTTCGACGCGACCATCATCGAACTGTCCGAGGGCGAGGTCGCCGGCATCAAGGGCGCGACCGTGCATATCAAGGGCGAGTACGCCTTCGGCTGGCTGCGTACCGAGATCGGCGTGCACCGCCTGGTGCGCAAGAGCCCGTTCGACTCCGGCGCCCGTCGCCACACGTCGTTCTCGGCGGTATTCGTCTCGCCCGAGATCGACGACAAGGTCGAGATCGAGATCAACCCGTCCGACCTGCGCATCGACACCTACCGCTCCTCCGGCGCCGGTGGCCAGCACGTCAACACCACCGACTCGGCGGTGCGTATCACCCACGTGCCGACCAACACCGTGGTGGCCTGCCAGAACGAACGCTCCCAGCACGCCAACAAGGACACCGCCATGAAGATGCTGCGGGCCAAGTTGTACGAACTGGAAATGCAGAAGCGCAATGCCGCCTCCCAGGCCCTGGAAGACAGCAAGTCGGACATCGGCTGGGGTCACCAGATCCGCTCCTACGTGCTGGACGACTCGCGTATCAAGGACCTGCGTACCGGCGTCGAGCGCAGCGACTGCCAGAAGGTCCTGGACGGCGACCTCGACCAGTACCTGGAAGCGAGCCTCAAGCAGGGGCTGTAAGCCGTACACCACTGCCGCGCCCCCAGGCCAAGCGCCTGGGGCGCGTGCCCTGCCCGGAACGGGCAACGAATACCTGATGGAAAGAATGACGACATGAGCGACCTCAAGACCGAATCGCAAGACCTGCAACAGGAAGAAAACGCCCTGATCGCCCTGCGCAAGGAAAAACTTGCCGCAGCGCGCGCCAAGGGCCAGGCCTTCCCCAACGACTTCCGCCGCGACAGCTACTGCAACGACCTGCAGAAGCAGTATGTCGACAAGACCAAGGAAGAGCTGGAAGCGGCTGCGATCCCGGTCAAGGTTGCCGGGCGCATCATGCTCAACCGCGGTTCGTTCATGGTGATCCAGGACATGACCGGGCGCATCCAGGTCTACGTCAACCGCAAGACCCTGCCCGAAGAAACCCTGGCCGAGGTGAAAACCTGGGACCTGGGCGACATCATCGCCGCCGAAGGCACCCTGGCCCGTTCCGGCAAGGGCGACCTGTACGTCGAGATGACCCGCGTGCGCCTGCTGACCAAGTCGCTGCGCCCGCTGCCGGACAAGCACCACGGCCTGACCGACACCGAGCAGCGCTATCGCCAGCGCTACGTCGACCTGATCGTCAACGAAGACACCCGTGAAACCTTCCGCGTGCGTTCCCTGGTGATCTCGCATATCCGCAGCTTCCTGGCCAAGCGCGACTTCCTCGAAGTCGAGACGCCGATGCTGCAGACCATTCCGGGCGGCGCTGCGGCCAAGCCGTTCGAAACCCACCACAACGCCCTGGACATGCCGATGTTCCTGCGCATCGCGCCGGAGCTGTACCTCAAGCGCCTGGTGGTCGGTGGCTTCGAGAAGGTCTTCGAGATCAACCGCAACTTCCGCAACGAAGGCGTCTCGACCCGGCACAACCCCGAGTTCACCATGCTCGAGTTCTACCAGGCCTACGCCGACTACACCGACAACATGGACCTCACCGAGGAACTGTTCCGCGAGCTGGCGCAACTGGTGCTTGGCACTACCGACGTGCCGTACGGCGACAAGGTGTTCCACTTCGGCGAACCGTTCGCGCGGATGTCGGTATTCGACTCGATCCTCAAGTACAACCCGGAACTGACCGAGGCTGACCTGCTGGACGTCGACAAGGCGCGCGAAATCGCCAGGAAGGCCGGCGCCAAGGTCCTCGGTCACGAAGGCCTGGGCAAGCTGCAGGTGATGATTTTCGAGGAACTGGTGGAGAGCAAGCTGGAGCAGCCGCACTTCATCACCGAGTACCCGTTCGAAGTCTCGCCGCTGGCGCGCCGCAACGACGCCAACCCGAACGTTACCGACCGCTTCGAGCTGTTCATCGGTGGCCGCGAGATCGCCAACGCCTACTCCGAGCTCAACGATGCCGAAGACCAGGCCGAGCGTTTCCTCGCCCAGGTGGCCGAGAAGGACGCCGGTGACGACGAAGCCATGCACTACGACGCCGACTTCGTCCGCGCCCTGGAATACGGCATGCCGCCGACTGCCGGTGAAGGCATCGGTATCGACCGCCTGGTGATGCTGCTGACCAACTCGCCGTCGATCCGTGATGTGATCCTGTTCCCGCACATGCGTCCGCAGGCCTGATTGCATCAGGTTTGAGGTCCCCATCGCTGGCAAGCCGCGCCGCACCTGTGGGAGCTGGCTTGCCAGCGATGAGGCCCTGAAGGACACTATGAATCAGCCGCCAAGAGCGGCTTTTTCATGCCCGAAAATCCCGATTTCGAGGTAACCGCCGTGACTCCCTCCCAGCCCCAACAAGGCGCCGCCGGCGTTGCCTCCGCCGTCGCCGAAAGCGTCCAGTACCAGGGCCGCAAGGCCAGCCGCCAGGGCAGCGAGCAGCGCCGCCAGCAGATCCTCGACGCGGCCATGCGCATTGTCGTCCGTGACGGCGTGCGCGGCGTGCGCCACCGCGCGGTGGCTGCAGAGGCGGGCGTGCCGCTGTCGGCCACCACCTACTACTTCGACGATATCCAGGACCTGCTCAGCGATACCTTCGCCCAGTACGTCGAACGCAGTGCCGCCTACATGGCCAAGCTGTGGGAAAGCACCGAGGTGGTCCTGCGCCAGTTGCTGGCCCAGGGTGATGGCAGCCCGGCTTCCCGCGCGCGGCTGGCCGACGAGGTGGCGAAGATGACCTGCGAGTATGTCCAGCGCCAATTGCACAATCGCCGCGACTTCCTCATGGCCGAGCAGGCCTTCCGCCAGGAAGCGCTGCTGAGCCCGCGCCTGGCCGAGCTGGTGAAGTCGCACGAGCAGATCCTCCTGCGTGGCGCCTGCCAGCTTTTGCAGGTGGTGGGCTCGCGCCAGCCGCAACAGGACGCCATTGTATTGACGGCAATCATCGAGCAGATGGAGTATCAGGGCCTGCTCGAAGCCGCAAAACCGCAGGCTGAAGGGCAGATGCTCGCTATTCTTGTCCGATACCTGCACCTGGTGCTGGCGGCGGAGTGAGCCGCGAGCGCCTTTCAAGGAGATTTCGATGAAAGCCTGGCGTGTGCTGCTGGCCCTGTCTTTCCTGCTGTTGAATGGCTGCCTGGTGACCTTCAACGAGCCGATCCCGGCCAACCAGGCGGCGCCCAGGGCGTTGCTCGGCAAGTGGTCGAGCAAGGACGCCTGGGGCGAGCCGCTGACCCTGCAGATCAGCCGGTCCGGCGGCAATGCCTACAAGGCCGTGGCCAGTGCCAAGGGCAAGCCGCGCGAGGAGTACGCCTTCACCGTGTCCCGCCACGGCAACCGCTGGTACCTGTCGGCCGGGGTGCCGAAGAAGCTGGGCGGCAACTTCCTGATCGGCGGCTTCGAAGTGATCGATAACAACGAACTGGTGGTCTACAACCTCGACGTCGAGCAGGTCACCCAGGCCCTGGACAACAAGGAACTGAGCGGACGCAGCATCGAAGTCCCCGAGGACAACGGCCAGGGTGTGCTGATCGACAGCCCGGCCGAGCGGGTCCTGGCCTATCTGGACGATCCCGCCAACTCCGACCTGTTCGTGGAAGTGGCGCGCTTCCAGCGGGCGGGGAAGTAAGCCGAAACAAAAGGAACAGCGAGGCATGAGCGTGGACGAGTACCAGCAGACGATTCGCACCCTTTCCGACCGTATCGTCCAGGCGCAGACGCCGATACGCGTGCTGGATGCGGTGAAGTGGGACGACAGCATCCGCCAGGGCTTCTTCAAGGCCAAGGGCAAGGAGCCACCGGCGATCAGCCGCGAGTACTACCAGAACCGGCCACTGTCCTTCGATTCCGCTGCGCTGAAGCTGGAATTCCAGAACATCGAGCGCGATATCACCCGTCAGCTCGGCCAGTTCAACCCGGTCGGGCAGATCATGCGGCGCATGTGCAAGGAGTACCGCATGGTGGTGCGCATGCTCGAGGCGCGTGGCACCGAGGATTTCGGCTTGATCTCCCAGGAACTCTACGGCGCCGCGTCCGACGCGTTCCACGCGGGTGACCCGACCCTTGCCGATCTCGGCCTGATGCTCTCCGACTACCTGAACAATATCGACGGCCGTGGCGACCTCAAGGACGAGCCGAAGAACCTCACCGCCAAGGAGGCCGTGGAAATCCTCCAGCGCCGCCTGAATACCGTATTCGGCGAGGCGGAGGGGACCATTCGCGTGTTCGAGTCCGACGGTATCGTCGCCGACGCGGCGGCGGGCGCCGACTACATCAAGATCCGCGCCGACGCCATGTTCAACAGCCGCGATGTGCGGGCGCTGGAGGTCCACGAAGGGCTGGTCCACGTCGGCACTACCCTCAACGGCCTCAACCAGCCGATCTGCACCTTCCTCGCCAAGGGCCCGCCGTCATCCACCGTCACCCAGGAAGGCCTGGCGATCCTCATGGAAGTGATCGCCTTCGCCTCCTACCCGACCCGCCTGCGCAAGCTGACCAACCGCACCCGCGCCATCCATATGGTGGAGGAGGGCGCCGACTTCCTGCAGATCTACCAGTTCTTCCGCGACCAGGGCTTCGAAATGGCGGAGAGCTATGGCAATGCCAGCCGGGTGTTCCGGGGTTCGGTGCCGAACGGCCTGCCATTTACCAAGGACTTGTCCTACCTCAAGGGTTTCATCATGGTTTACAACTACATTCAGTTGGCCGTGAGGAAGGGCAAGCTCGAGCAGATCCCGCTGTTGTTCTGCGGCAAGACCACCCTGGAAGACATGCGCACCCTGCGCCAGCTGGTCGACGAAGGGCTGGTGGAACCGCCCAAGTACCTGCCGGAGCAGTTCCGCGACCTCAATGCCCTGTCGGCATGGATGTGCTTCTCCAACTTCCTCAATCACCTGAGCCTGGATCGCATTGAAGCCGACTATTCGAACATTCTCTGAGCGCTGGCGCGCGATAGTGCTCTCGTGCCTGTTGCTGCCGGGGTTGTCCGGGTGCAGTTCGCTGCTGTTCTATCCCGAGCCCGGGCAGCCGTTCACGCCAGAAAAAGCCAGGATCGCCTGGCGCGACGTGACCCTCACCGCCGCCGATGGCACGCGCCTGCATGGCTGGTGGCTGCCGGCCAAGGAAGGCGTCGAGGTGAAGGGCACGGTGCTGCACCTGCACGGCAATGGCGGCAACCTGGCCTGGCATCTGGGGGCGAGCTACTGGCTGCCGGAACAGGGCTACCAGGTGCTGATGATCGACTACCGCGGTTATGGGCTGTCGGCAGGCAAGCCGAGGCTGCCCGAGGTCTACCAGGACCTCGCCGCCGCCTTCGACTGGCTGGACAAGGCCCCGGACGTCCAGGGCAAGCCGCGGGTCCTGCTTGGGCAAAGCCTGGGCGGGGCGATGGCCATTCACTACCTGGCGCAGCATCCCGAGCAGGCTGCGCGCTTCAAGGCCCTGGTGTTCGACGGCGTCCCGGCCAGTTACCGCGATGTCGGACGTTTCGCCCTGGGGACCTCATGGCTGACCTGGCCGATGCAGGTGCCGCTGTCGTGGCTGGTGCCCGATGGAGACAGTGCGATCCGTTCAATCGCGCGCCTGGACAGCCCGCCCAAGCTGTTCTTCCACAGCATCGACGATGCGCTGGTGCCCATGGACAACGGTATCCGCCTGTACCAGGCCGCGCCGCCGCCGCGGGTATTGCAATTGGTCCGCGGCGGGCACGTGCAGACCTTCGGCGACCCGACCTGGCGCCAGGTCATGCTGCGCTTCCTCGACGACCCCGAACATTTCAACGGCCTGCGCCGCCTGGCCGAAGTCCCCAACTACCCTGACGAGAAGTCGCAATGAGTGAAGAACGCAACGCCATCCCCCTGATCATCACCGGGGTCTGCAGCATCGTCGGCACGGTCTGCGCCCTGTGGTACTACGGCTACCTGCATTTCGCCAAGCCGGAGGACGCCTTGTTGCTGTCGGAATTCACCATGCTCAAGACGGTGCCGGGCGAGGACTACAAGCTATCGATCAACCCGGCACCGCAGATGGCCCAGTGCATCGACGGCGTGCTGGTGCTGTTCGACATGCAGCAGAAGGGCTTGACCGGCGTGCTCGTGGACAGCAAGAAGCAGGCGGTGCGCTGCATGGGGCAGGAGACGCCGCAGGCGGTCCAGTAGGTTTGTTGTGTCTTCCCTGTCATATCGCTGGCAACGCCAACTCCACAAGGGGTGCGTGCACCGCAGACCCTGTGGGAGCTGGCGTTGCCGGCGATAGCGGTGGTGCAAGCGCTATCAGTGTGTGAACCGTGATAAGGCCGCGCCGTAAGCCTGGTTGTTCTCCCGCTTGCCCACTGCAATTACCAGCACCACCAATCGCTTATCGAAAACCTGATAAACCAGCCGATAACCAGAACTGCGCAACTTGATCTTGTAGCAGTCCGGCATCCCTGAAAGCTTGTCGGCGTCCACCCTCGGTTCAGCCAGCCTGGATTTCAGCTTTTTGGCCAGTTGCAGGCGGATCGCTGCATCCAGCCTGTCGAACTCCTTTTTGGCCCTCAGATTGAATTCCAGCGCGTAGTCAGTTGCCGCTTCCTTTGGCGTCTGCGATGAGCTCATCGATATCTACCTTGACAGTGGGTTCGCCACGCCGCTGGCGTACAAGCTCTGCCAACTGGACATCGTCGATCAGATCCATCATTGCCTCATAGCGGTCCGGTGGAACTGCATAGAAGGCCGGTGCGTTTCTGTTGAGGATGACCACGGTTTCGCCTTTGCCTTCGCGCAAAGTGCCCATTGGATCTTTTTTAAGGTCGGTGACCGATGCCGCTACATCGGCCAACACCGCGAATGTCATTACCATGGCAACACTTCCTGTCGAGTTCTGCTGTCGGGAGATAGCTCCGGGATCGGTAGTCCGAATCCGTATTTCAGATCCTGATCGAAGCCGATACTGCGTGGCCGGAATGGTAGCTCTTTAATGGGTGTCTTTAAAGGTGCTTTTATAGGTGCTTTTGCTTTTTGGTGGGTAAAAAAAATCCCGCCAACCGGCGGGATTTTTCGTCACAGCCAGCAGGTTACTGCGCGCTGCTCACACTGCTGCGCGGTGCCACCGGCTGGTTGTCGTTGGAAATGGTCACTTCCACCCGACGGTTCTGCGCGCGACCAGAGTTGCTGGAGTTGTCCGCTACCGGATACTCCTTGCCATAACCCTGGGCGACGATACGGGCCGGGTCCACGCCGGCACGTACCAGCGCCATGCGCACCGAGTTGGCGCGGCGCTCGGACAGGGACTGGTTGTAGCCGGCGCTGCCGACGCTGTCGGTGTAGCCTTCGACGATCACCTTGCGGTCCGGGTTTTCCTGGAGGAACTGGGCCAGCTTGGTGATGTTCGGGTAGGCGCTGCTCTTCAGCTCGGCCTTGTTGAAGTCGAACAGCACGTCACCGAAGGTCACCAGGGTGCCGCGCTCGGTCTGCTTGGCGTTGAGGCTTTCCTGGAGCTTCTTGATCTGCGCGTCGCGAGCGTCCAGGCGGGCCTGGGCGCGCTGGGCGGCGGCGTTTTTCAGCTCGGCTTCGGCGGTGCGCAGGGCGATGGTCTGCTTGGCCACCTCGACGCGCTGGTTGGTCAGGTAGGCCAGTTGGTCGACCTTCTTGTCGTCTTCCTTGTCCATGTAGGCCTTGTCGGCCTTGTTCAGCCAGTCCTGGGCGTCCTTGGTTTCGAGGGCGGCGACCTTGCTCGCCTGCGGGTCGCTTTGCAGGGCGGAGAAGTTGGTCCGGGCCGACTCCAGGTTGGGGTTCGGCTGGTGGGCGCAGGCGACCAGGCCCATGCTCACGGCTAGGAGGGCGGGAATCATCACGTGGTTACGCATAGTGTTCGTCCTTTGATCGATTTCGAATGCACGGAGCGCGGCGGCGCTTACTGCTGCGGCTGCAGCGGGTCAGCGGCACGCATGCCTTCCTCGCGTACGTCCTGGACGCCTTGGCGGGCATCCTGCACGGCTTTCTGGGCTTTCATGGCCTGGGCCTTGCGTTCGGCAACACGGGCATCCCATTCGGCCTGTTCGGCGAGAATCTTCGCTTCGTCATACTTCTTGTCGTGCATGGCGATTTCGGCTTGCTTGAACTTGTCCTGCGCGGCCTTCATCTCGACGGCGGCGAACTCGGTGCCACCGGCGCTCACCGCAGAGTTAACGGCCGACTGAGTCACGGCGTACTGCTCGGTGGGTGGCTTGCCAGCACAGCCGGCCAGAACCAGGCTGCTGCCCAGGGCCAGGGCGGCCAGCTTGATCCCGCGCAGTTGGAACGGGGATTTCTCGATGCGGGTCTTCATGGTGGTCAACTCCATTGGATCACTCCTGATGAACATCCGTAACAGTCCATCGACACACCTCTCCGGAGGGAGCCGGGAGGAATTTTGCCGTAGTGGCTATTGGCTCGGAGTCGCCGGTTTTTTGAAAAGTTCACAAAAAGTGCCGCTTGATGGGCGAGTTTTTCTGACTGATCGGTCAGCGGGGAGGGGCGGGAACTTTTGCGGGGATGGAGTGGTATCGAGGAATTTTCCTGCGCGTACCAAACCCTGTGGGAGCGGGTTCACCCGCGATTACGGTAGTGAGTTCAACGACGCAATCGCGGGTGAACCCGCTCCCACAGAGGACCAATGCGTCATTAGGTAGAACCATCCTCGCCACTGCTCAGCGCATGCAGATGCTGGCGCGACAGCGCCAGGAAGCGCGGCGTCGGCCCGACATCCTCGTACAGCGGATCGCCCTCTTCATCGGTGGCGATCACCTGCTGCCCCTTGACGTACGGAAAACTCGCTTCCAGCTCTTCCAGTGCCGCACCCAGCAGTTCGCCGAGCAATTCTTCCGGGGTGCGCTTGGGGTACATCTCGGCCAGCGCCGCCAGGCGCGCCGAGGCCTCGACGTCCAGGTGCAGGACATGACCGGTCGGGCTCAGACGTCCTTTGGCGTGCTGTTCCCAGTACTGTGCAAGTTCGCGAATCTTCATGATGCCCTCCGTAAAACCATGGCGACTGGTTACAGCGTAGCCAGTTCGCCCGCGCCCGTGCCTTGAAAGCACGACCGGTAGTGGGGCACTCTGCAACGACGCAGTATTTCCAGGGTGGAGAAGGTTGATGACCGATATCGATGTGCGTTTGCGGGAAGATGTTCATCTGTTGGGCGAGCTGCTGGGCCATACGGTACGCGAGCAACATGGCGAGGCGTTCCTGCAGAAGATCGAGGCGATCCGCCACAGCGCCAAGGCCGACCGTAGCGGCGGCGAAGAGCAGCTCAGTTCGACCCTCGCCGACCTCGCCGACGATGAGCTGCTGCCGGTGGCCCGGGCCTTCAACCAGTTCCTCAACCTGGCCAATATCGCCGAGCAGTACCAGTTGATCCGCCGTCGCGACGCCGACCAGCCGGAGCCGTTCGAGGCCCGGGTGCTGCCCGAGCTGCTGGCCCGCCTCAAGGCCGCCGGCCATAGCGACGACGCCCTGGCCCGCCAGCTCGGCAAGCTGAACATCGAACTGGTGCTGACCGCCCACCCCACCGAGGTGGCGCGGCGCACGCTGATCCAGAAGTACGACGCCATCGCCGCGCAGCTTGCCGTCCAGGATCACCGCGACCTGACCCCCGCCGAACGCGAGCAGGTCCGCGAGCGCCTGCAACGGCTGATCGCCGAGGCCTGGCACACCGAGGAAATCCGCCGCACCCGACCGACTCCGGTGGACGAGGCCAAGTGGGGCTTCGCGGTGATCGAGCACTCACTCTGGCACGCCATTCCCAACCACATGCGCAAGGCCGACAAGGCCCTGCACGCCGCCACCGGCCTGCACCTGCCGCTGGAGGCTGCGCCGATCCGCTTCGCCTCGTGGATGGGCGGTGACCGTGACGGCAACCCCAATGTCACCGCAGCCGTCACCCGCGAAGTGCTGTTGCTGGCGCGCTGGATGGCTGCCGACCTGTTCCTGCGCGACGTGCATTCCCTCGCCGCCGAGCTGTCCATGCAGCAGGCCAGCCCGGCCCTGCGCGCCAGGGTCGGTGATTGCGCCGAACCCTATCGTGCGCTGCTCAAGCCGCTGCGCGAGCGGCTACGGGAAACCCGTGCCTGGGCCCAGTCGGCCCTGACCACGGCGCAGGCACCGGGCCCGCTGGTGCTGCAGGACAACCGCGAACTCTTCGAGCCCCTGCACCTGTGCTTCGAGTCCCTGCATGAATGTGGCATGGGGGTGATCGCCGACGGTCCGCTGCTGGATTGCCTGCGCCGCGCCGTGACGTTCGGCCTGTTCCTGGTGCGCCTCGATGTGCGCCAGGACTCCACCCGCCACGCCGCCGCGCTCAGCGAAATCACCGAGTACCTTGGCCTGGGCAGCTATGCCGAGTGGAACGAGGAAGCGCGGATCGACTTCCTCCAGCGCGAGCTGGCCAGCCGCCGCCCGCTCTTGCCGGCGCATTACCAGCCCCAGGCCGACACCGCCGAAGTGCTTGCCACCTGCCGCGAGATCGCTGCGGCGCCCGCCGCGTCCCTCGGGTCCTACGTCATCTCCATGGCCGGCGCGGCGTCCGACGTGCTGGCGGTGCAACTGCTGCTCAAGGAGGCCGGCCTGCAACGGCCGATGCGCGTGGTGCCGCTGTTCGAAACCCTGGCCGACCTGGATAACGCCGGGCCGGTGATGCAGCGCCTGCTGTCCCTGCCGGGTTACCGCGCCGGGCTGCACGGCCCGCAGGAAGTGATGATCGGCTATTCCGACTCGGCCAAGGACGCCGGCACCACCGCTGCAGCCTGGGCGCAGTACCGCGCCCAGGAAACCCTGGTGCAGATCTGCCGGGAGCAGGAAGTCGAGCTGCTGCTGTTCCATGGCCGCGGCGGCACCGTCGGGCGCGGCGGCGCGCCGGCCCACGCGGCGATCCTGTCGCAGCCGCCGGGGTCGGTGGCCGGGCGTTTCCGCGCTACCGAGCAGGGCGAGATGATCCGCTTCAAGTTCGGGCTGGCCGATATCGCCGAGCAGAACCTCAACCTGTACCTGGCCGCCGTGCTGGAAGCCACCTTGCTGCCGCCGCCGCCCCCTCGGCCGGCCTGGCGCGAGGTGATGGACCAGTTGGCCGCCGACGGGGTGAAGACCTACCGTGGCGTGGTGCGGGAAACCCCTGATTTCGTCGAGTATTTCCGCCAATCCACGCCGGAGCAGGAGCTTGGCCGCCTGCCCTTGGGCAGCCGCCCGGCCAAGCGCCGCGCCGGTGGCATCGAAAGCCTGCGGGCCATCCCGTGGATCTTCGGCTGGACCCAGACCCGCCTGATGCTGCCAGCCTGGCTCGGCTGGGAAGCCGCGCTGAACAACGCCCTGGCTCGTGGCCAAGGGCCGCTGCTGGAGCAGATGCGCGAGCAGTGGCCGTTCTTCCGCACCCGCATCGACATGCTGGAGATGGTGCTGGCCAAGGCCGACGCGGAAATCGCCGCGTCCTACGACGAACGTCTGGTGCAACCGCACCTGCGACCTTTGGGTGAGCATTTGCGCGACCTATTGTCGCAGGCATGCCAGGTGGTGCTGGGCCTGACCGGGCAGCCGGTGCTACTGGCGCACAGCCCGGAGACCCTGGAGTTCATCCGCCTGCGCAATACCTACCTGGATCCGTTGCACTTGCTCCAGGCCGAGCTGCTGGCCCGCTCGCGAGAGCGCGAAGCCGCTCTGGACAGCCCGTTGGAGCAGGCCTTGCTGGTGACGGTAGCAGGCATCGCCGCAGGGTTGCGCAACACGGGTTGAGTGTCGGCTGGATGGCTGTCAGGTGTCGGAATGTATTCCCAGGCGCGTAGGAAATGACCGTATAAAGGGCAGGTTGCGCCGGGCGCAACCTGTATACACCGTGGCGTCCTGTCGCAGGTTTTTCCGACTTTCGACCGCTTGTATGGTCCCCATGCGCTGTGTATCTTGGGCAGCCTTTTGACCGATTTATGGTCATCGCCCGATTTCCTGCGATTCGCCAACGCTCGCGAATCCATTGATTTGCTTATAAAAAATGAGGAGCACAAGATGCGCGTAATTCTGCTGGGAGCTCCCGGGGCCGGTAAAGGTACTCAGGCAAAGTTCATCACCGAAAAATTCGGTATTCCGCAGATCTCCACCGGCGACATGTTGCGTGCCGCGGTCAAGGCCGGCACTCCGCTGGGCCTGGAAGCCAAGGCCGTGATGGATGCCGGCAAGCTGGTTTCCGACGACCTGATCATCAACCTGGTCAAGGACCGTATCGCCCAGCCTGACTGCGCCAACGGTTTCCTGTTCGACGGTTTCCCGCGCACCATCCCTCAAGCCGAAGCCATGGTTGCCGCTGGCGTGTCTCTGGATGCGGTAGTCGAGATCGCTGTCGATGATGAAGAAATCGTCCAGCGCATCGCCGGCCGCCGCGTTCACCTGGACTCCGGTCGTGTCTACCACGTCGTGTACAACCCGCCGAAGGTGGAAGGCAAGGACGACGTCACCGGCGAGGACCTGATCCAGCGCCCGGACGACAACGAAGAAACCGTGCGTGGCCGCCTGAAGGTCTACCACGAGCAGACCAAGCCGCTGGTGGACTTCTACCAGAAGCTCGAAGCCGCCAATGGCAAGCCGAAGGTCAGCCACATTCCTGGCGTCGGTTCGGTCGAGGCGATCACCGCCAAGGTCCTGGCAGCCCTGAGCTGATCCCGTTCGTTGTACCGCCAACGGCCCGCTTGCGGGCCGTTGTCGTTTATACTGCCGCTCTTTTTTCTCGCCTGGAACACCCCGATGACCACCTTGCTGGCCCTGGATACCGCCACTGAAGCCTGCTCCGTCGCCCTGCTGCACGAGGGCAAGATCACGAGCCATTACGAGGTGATTCCGCGCCTGCACGCGCAAAAGCTGTTGCCGATGATCCAGGCCCTGCTGGCCGATGCCGGTGTGGCGCTTTCGTCGGTGGATGCGATCGCCTTCGGCCGCGGCCCGGGAGCCTTCACCGGGGTGCGTATCGCCATCGGCGTGGTCCAGGGCCTGGCCTTCGCCCTGGAGCGCCCGGTGCTGCCGGTGTCCAACCTGGCGGTGCTGGCCCAGCGCGCCTTGCGCGAACACGGCGCCACCCGGGTCGCGGCGGCCATCGATGCGCGCATGGACGAGGTCTACTGGGGCTGCTATCAAGAGGTGAAGGGCGAAATGCAATTGCAGGGGAGCGAGGCCGTGCTGCCGCCCGGGCAGGTGGCGCTTCCCGACGCTAACGGCGATTCCTGGTTCGGTGCCGGTACCGGCTGGGGCTATGCCGAACGCCTGGCGGTCAAGGTCGCCGCGCAGGACCAGGCCATGCTGCCCCACGCGCTCGACCTGCTGACCCTGGCCGGATTCGCTTGGGCGCGCGGCGAGAGCGTGCCGGCCGAGCAGGCCCAGCCGGTGTACCTGCGTGACAAGGTTGCCACGCCGAAGAAAGGCTGACGACCTCCGGTCGGTTATCGCCAAAGGCGGTAAACCAATTTGTGTATATGTGGTCCAGTTATCAGTAGGGCATTTGCGCAAGGTGTCAGGTGCCGCTAAATTGCCATCATCGACCCCGAGTTCATTGCCATGCGTATCGACGGCTTTTCCTCATCGAGTTACCCGCTCAAGCGCCCTCAGCGCAAAGGGCCGGTGCGGGTGGAGGAGTCGCAGGAAGACATCGCCGGCGAGTTCGAAGTCGAGGCGCAAGCCGCCGATAACCCCGGCACTTCGCAGCGCGCCCTCCCCAACCTGCCGGCCCGTCCGCAGGACATGATCTTCCCCCGGGCCCGCGACCGGCGCACCGCCGGCGCCCTGGCCAGCTACCTGACCACGGCCGGGTTCGTCGATTGGGAGATGGAAGTGCTGGGGCTGGATCTGTACATTTGAGCCAATGAGCTCAGCATCCTTACCTTATTTCCTCGGTTGTCCGTCCTGGAGTGAAAACGCCTGGCGCGACTATCTGTACCCCAGCGACGCGAAAAGCAGCGATTTTCTTGGCCTCTACTGCCAGGTCTTCAATGCCGTCGAGGGCAATACCACCTTTTATGCCCGGCCTGCGCCGGCCACTATCGAGCGCTGGGCCCAGGTCATGCCCGCGCACTTTCGCTTCACTGCCAAGTTTCCCGGTGATATCAGCCACAGCGGCGACCTGTATGCGCAACTGGAGGCCGCGGGCACCTTCGTGCAGTTGCTCCAGCCCCTGGGCGCCCGTGTATCGCCGTACTGGTTGCAGTTGCCGGCGAGCTTCGGGCCGGCGCGGCTTGGCGAACTCATGCAGTTCATCGACGAACTTGCCGTGCCGCTGGCCGTCGAGGTGCGCAACGACGCTTTCTTCGCCAAGGGCGAGGACGAGCGCCTGCTGAACCGGTTGCTCAACGAGCGAGGCATCGAGCGCATCTGTCTCGACCCGCGGGCACTGTTCAGTTGCACCTCCCGCGACCCGAGCGTGCTCCACGCCCAATCGAAAAAGCCACGGGTGCCGCCGCGTCCCGCTGCCTTCAGCCAGCAACCGCAGGTGCGTTTCATCGGCCATCCGGAACTGGCGGCGAACGAGCCGTTCCTGGTGCCGTGGCTGGACAAGGTCGCCGCCTGGATCGAGGAAGGGCGCAGCCCCTACGTTTTCCTGCATACCGCTGACAACCGCCTGGCCGCAGCCCTGGCCCGGCGTTTCCATCAAGGCTTGATGGAACGCCTGCCTGGGCTTGCGCCGTTGCATGAACCCGATCGGGGGCCGCAGGTCGAACAACTCGGACTGTTGTGATTTCCCGTCGTCTGCCTGGGAGTTCCACCATGGATGTGCAAACCCTGCGTGCCGAAGCCTTCAAGGCGCTGCACGAACGCCCCGGAACCTTCGTCATTCCCAACCCGTGGGATGCCGGTTCGGCCAAGCTGCTCGCCAGCCTCGGCTTCGAGGCCCTGGCTACCAGCAGCGCCGGCCTGGCGTTCGCCCTTGGGCGCCCGGATGCCGAAGGTGCGGTGAGTCGCGACGAGACCCTGGCCAATGCGCAGTCCATCGTCGATGCCACGGCCCTGCCGGTGGCGGCGGACCTGGAGAACGGCTACAGCGATGAGCCGGGCGGTTGCGCCGACACCATCCTGCAGGCAGCGAAGATGGGCCTGGTAGGCGGCTCCATCGAGGACGCCAGCGGTCGCGAGGATGAGCCCATCTACAACTTCCATCGCGCCGTGGAGCGGGTCGAGGCCGCGGTTGCGGCCGCCCGCAGCCTGGACTTTCCCTTCATGCTCTGCGCCCGTGCGGAAAACCTGCTGCACGGGCGCAATGATCTCGACGACACCATCGCCCGCCTGCAGGCCTTCGCCGAGGCTGGGGCCGATGTGCTCTATGCGCCGGGACTGCGCACTGCCGAGGACATCCAGCGGGTGGTCAAGGCGGTGGCACCGAAACCCGTCAATGTGTTGATGGGGCTTGCAGGCATGGACCTGGGCTTCGAGGACCTCAAGGCGCTGGGCGTGAAGCGCATCAGTGTGGGTTCGTCCCTGGCCCGGGTCGCCTACGGTGCATTCTTCGAGGCGGCGACGCGGATTCGCGGGGAAGGGCGTTTTGACCATGGCGACAAAGCCATGACCTTCGCCCGGCTCAACGACCTGTTCCGGCGCTGAGGTGACCATGCGCCATGGCGCACTGGTGCTGTTGGCGGTGCTGGCCGGCGTGGCGCTGTTCGGCTGGCGACAGGGCTGGCGCCTGCCCGGGCAATGGAACCCCTGGGCGCCGCTGGATGTGCGCGAGCCGCCCAACCTCCTGACTTCATGGAAACTGGGCCGCCTGCGCGATGATCCGCGGCTGTGCGCCGAGGTGCTGGCCACGTCCGGCCTGCGTTACAGCCCGCAGGCGGATACCACTGGCGGCCATTGCCCGCTGACCAACGTGGTCCGCGTCCAGGGCGCAGACGTGAAACTGAGCAGCAGCTTCCTTGCTACCTGCCCGGTAGCCGTAGCCTTCGCCCTGTTCGAGCGGCATGGCCTGCAACCGGCGGCGCAACGGGTTTTCGGGCAGCCGGTGACCCAGGTCGATCATCTGGGCAGCTATGCCTGTCGCAACGTCTACAACCGCGCCGAAGGCCGGCTCAGCCAGCATGCTACGGCGAATGCCCTGGATATCTCCGGGTTTCGCCTGAAGGACGGCCGGCGCATCGAATTGCAAAAGGACTGGAGCGGCGACGGGCCCAAGGCCCGCTTTCTGCGCGAAGCGCGGGATGCTGCCTGCGAGAGCTTCAACACGGTACTCGGGCCGGACTACAACAGCGCCCATCACAACCACTTTCATCTGGACATGGGGCGTTGGCGGGTCTGCCGTTAGGCGGCGATGCGCACGTTGTTCAGCACGACCGGGCGAGCCCAGTGGATATCGAATTCCAGGTCGTGCTGCTGCTTGGCCAGGGTGGCCTCGTCGAAAGGTTCCGGCGCCGGGTCCAGCAGCTTGCGCTCCAGTTCGGCGATCGGCAGGTGCAACGGATAAGGCGCCGGTGCCGGGCCCGGTTCGGGAAGCGGATGGCCCTGGCTCATGACCACCGGGCGCACCCAGTTGTTGCTGATGTCCAGCTGGCGTTGCTGCTCGATCAGTTCGGCGGCGCTGAAGGGTGGGGCGGGTTTGTCCAGCAGGTCCAGCTCGAATTCGGCGATCGGCAGGAACAGGGGCTCCGGCGGGGCGATCTCGGTGTCGGTTACTTCGCACAGGCGCTGGCTGTGGATCTGCGCCAGGGTCTGGCTGCCGCTGATCGGTTCGCCGGTCTGCACGTCCACTTCTTCGACCGGCAGCGCCTCGCGCACCACGCCTTCTTCCTGCTGCGCAGCCAGGGCGCGGGCGAAGAAGTCCGACCACAGGTGGCTGACGCCGCCCAGGGCCTGGGTGTTGTGGCGGCTGTAGTCACCGACGGGTGACAGGTAGCCTGAGGGAAGTTGAAGAATCTCTGACATGGTTGTCGAAGAGCTCTGGCAAAATGGCGCGTACTTTGTGTATCGGCCGCAGGCGCCGATCTTTAACTTTTTTTGGGCAGGAAGGTGAGCGTGGAGCAGCAGGTCGAAGGCGGGATCCGGGTCGAGGCACTGGACGCCGGGTATCAGGCGCAGGCCGAGCAATGGGCGGCGCGCCTGGGGCTGCCATTGGACGATGCCGAGGCGGCGTTCGCCGTGCAGGTGGGCGTGGACGGCCTGCAGATCCAGCAGCTCGGGCCGCAGGCACCGGGCCCGGTGCGGGTCGACTTTCTTGAAGGCGGTGCGGCCCATCGGCGCCTGTATGGCGGCGGTGCGGGGCAGATGATCGCCAAGGCGGTCGGTATCGCCCAGGGCGTGCGCCCCCATGTGCTGGACGCCACGGCCGGGCTTGGCAAGGACGCGTTCGTGCTCGCCACCCTCGGCTGCCGGATGCAACTGATCGAGCGCCAGCCGCTGGTCGCGGCACTGCTCGAGGATGGTCTGGCACGGGCTGCCGGGGATGAAGAGGTCGGCCCGATCGTGGCGCGCATGGAACTGCTGCACGGCAACTCCATCGAGCGCATGCGCAACTGGCAAGGCGAGCCGCCGCAGGTGATCTACCTCGACCCGATGTTCCCCCATCGCGACAAGAGCGCGTTGGTGAAAAAGGAAATGCGCGTGTTCCGGCCGCTGGTGGGGGACGACCTTGATGCCCCGGCCCTGCTCGAAGCGGCGTTGGCCCTGGCGACCCACCGGGTAGTGGTCAAGCGCCCGCGCAAAGCGCCGATCATCGAGGGCGCCAAGCCGAGTCATAGCCTGGAGGGGAAATCCAGCCGGTATGACATCTATCCGAAGAAGGCGCTCAAGCCCTGATCTGACTCGATTTGGCAGACCCCACAAATCCCTGTGGGAGCTGGCAAGCCAGCTCCCACAGGGGGGTGCGGTGCCTGGGCTAGACGCGATAAGCCCGCAGAAACAGCTCCACCACCTCCCGCACATGGGCCTCGGCCTCTTCAGCCTCCAACGGCCCGGCACACCCGAGCAGCAGCCTGAAATTCGCCCCACCCTTGAGCAGGCAGAAAAAATGCTCTGCCGCCGAAGCCGGATTTGCAATCCGCAGCATGCCGCGTTCGTCCGCCAGCCTCAGCAGTGCCTCGGTTTCGCGCAGTACCCGTGCCGGTCCCGCCTCGAAGAACATCTGCCCCAGCTTCGGATCCTGTGGCCCTTGGGTGATGATCAGGCGATGCAGCTTCACCGAATGATCGCTGTTGATCAGCACCTGGAACCCGCGGCCGATCTTCATCAGTACCTGCTCCAGCGGCACGCCTTCGGGCAGCTCGAAGATCAGCCCCGGTAACTGCGCCTGGCAGGTGGCGATGATGGCCTCGGCGAACAGGTTTTCCTTGTCATTGAAATGGCTGTAGACCGTGAGTTTCGACACACCTGCCGCTGTCGCGACCGCATCCATGCTGGTGCTGGCATAACCATTGGCGAGGAACAGGTCCTTGGCGGCCTCGAGGATGGCCTGGCGCTTGGCCAGATCCTTGGGCCGTCCTGGGCCGCTGGATACGGTGGGATCTTGGGACATGGGTCACTTTTGCAGGGATTGAAGCGAGGAATAGTACAACGCGGGCGAGGCGGGGTCAGGTCAGGTTGTCGAAATGCTGCAATCGCGACGGCCGCGAGGCTGCCGAACCGTCGCGATTGGCGGTTACACCACCACCTCCAGCGTTGCCGCCGAGACCTTCAGCAAGGCACGGGTGATCTGCATCTGCAGGATGGCCGCGTTGATCCGCTCCTGTTGGTCAGTGCAGGCATGTGCGGCGATTTCGTGGGCGATGTTCATGGCGCTGTCGATGTGCTGCTGCGCCAGATGGATGGATTTTTCGTGAGAGATCCCGGCGCGGATGCAGAGGACGGGAGGTGGATCGGGGACGAGTTTTTTCATGGTGTATCTC
This sequence comes from Pseudomonas bharatica, assembly GCF_048586865.1. Lineage (NCBI taxonomy): Bacteria > Pseudomonadati > Pseudomonadota > Gammaproteobacteria > Pseudomonadales > Pseudomonadaceae > Pseudomonas > Pseudomonas bharatica. The sequence continues at coordinate 31,649 of NZ_JBMAWR010000007.1, forward strand.
TATGGCCGTTGATCGGGATTGCCAAGTCCGCTGTCAAACGGAGGGTGGCAACTGTGCGCGGGTTGACAGACCAGGGGCCATAGAAAGCCTGGCGCACCCGAAGGTGCCCACACGCACAGCCGCCATAGCAACCGAGCGTAATGACCCAAGAGCCTGTCAAAGCCCTGTCGTTGATTTTTCAACGACCGACGGAGACTAGGTGTGATCTCTCGGGAACGCAACGACTGATAGGGCCAGCGAGTATGCTTGGGAAATTGCCTACAAGGAAGTCGGAAATCGGTGAAGTTCCCTGGTCATTTGCAACAAGATCGTGAAGCCTGAGCGCGGTCCCCTGTAGGAGCTGGCTTGCCTGCGAAGGCCTCCTGACAGCGACAATTTCGTTATTCAGGGAGGCAATCATGCGCGGGTTGACAGACCGGGTCATAGGCATCCCGGCGCACATAAAGTGCCCACACGCACAACTGCCATTACCTGAACAACTGGTTACCTGAAGCGAGCCTCCATGTTTTCAAGGCTCACTGTTTTCTCTTCATCCAGGGTGGACAGGCGATCGATGGCGAGCCGCTCGGCGCGAAGGTCTTCGAGTTCGTCCTGCAGCGCTTGAAAGGACTTGACTCCAATCAGTACCGCAGCGGGCTCGTTGTCCTTGAAAATTACCAAGTGGGAGTGCTTCCCGCTGGTAACCTCCTTCAGTTTGGCGCTGAAGCTTCGAACCATCGCGGTAGCAGACACCGCCTGTTCGGCCCGGTCAAGAAGTGCGCTCATGTCATTTGCCTCAATATGTTTGCAGAGGATGGCCGCACTGAGCGCGGCACACATGAGTTGGAGTATATGCAATGTAATACGTAAAACAATGCGCATTTATTGATCTATCCAGACCGAAAAATCCACCTTCCCCACCGCAACCCGCTGATTTAATATACCCGCCAGTATAAATATTCGAAGCACCCCCTTCGCGAAAGGTCATCACTCATGTTGCGTCATGCCTTGCCCCTCGCTCTGCCTGCCATCCTGGCCGCGCTGCTGTCCGCTTGCGGGCAGGAAGCCGCGGCACCCACCGTTATCCGTCCCGCCATGGTGGTGCAGCCGCAGCCGGCTTCGGCCGCGGTGGACAGCTACCCCGGCGAGGTGCGCGCGCGCTTCGAGCCGGAGCTGGCGTTCCGGATCGGCGGCAAGGTGAGCAAGCGCCTGGTGGAGGAGGGGCAGCGGGTCAAGGCGGATCAGCCGCTGGCCGAACTGGATCCGCAGGATGTGCGCCTGCAACTGGAAGCGACCCGCGCCCAGGTCGCCGCGGCCGAGGCCAACCTGAACCTGGTGCAGGCCGAGCGCGATCGCTACAAGAGGCTGCTGGAGCGGCAGATGGTCAGCCAGTCGCAGTACGACAACGCGGAAAACCTCTATCGCGCCGGCCTTGCCCGGGTGAAGCAGATGCGCGCCGAGTTCGATGTGGCCGGCAACCAGGCCGGCTACTCGGTGTTGCGCGCGTCCCAGGACGGGGTCGTGTCCAAGCGCCAGGTGGAAGTCGGCCAGGTGGTGGCTGCCGGGCAGACCGTGTTCACCCTCGCCGCCGATGGCGAGCGCGAAGTGCTGATCAGCCTGCCGGAGCAGAACTTCGGCCGTTTCAGCGTGGGCCAGCCGGTGACCGTGGAGCTCTGGTCGCAACCTGGGCAGCGCTTCGACGGCCGTATCCGCGAGCTGTCGCCGGCCGCCGATCCGCGTTCGCGTACCTTCGCCGCGCGCATCGCCTTCAATACCGGCAAGGTTCCCGCCGAGCTGGGCCAGAGCGCCCGGGTGTTCATCCAGCATGCCGAGCAGATTCCGCTGGCGGTGCCGTTGTCGGCGCTGAGCGCGGAGAATGGCCAGACCTACGTCTGGCGTGTCGATGCCAACAGTACCTTGCAGCGCGTGCCGGTGCGGGTCGGCGCCTACGGCCAGGACAGCGTTCCGGTGCTCGAAGGCCTCAGCGCCAGCGACTGGGTGGTGGCGGCCGGTGGCCATGTGCTGCATGAGGGCGAGCGGATACGACCGGTGGACCGGTCCAATCGTACGGTGAATCTGGCGGCCAAGGAGTAAGTCCCGATGGGTTTCAACCTTTCCGCCTGGGCCCTGCGCAATCGGCAGATCGTACTGTTCCTGATGATTCTTCTCGCCCTTGTCGGGGCGCTGTCCTATACCAAGCTCGGACAGAGCGAGGACCCCCCCTTCACGTTCAAGGCGATGGTCATCCGCACCCTGTGGCCCGGCGCCAGCGCCGAGGAAGTCTCGCGCCAGGTCACCGAACGCATCGAAAAGAAGCTGATGGAAACCGGCGAGTACGAAAAGATCGTGTCGTTCTCGCGGCCCGGCGAATCCCAGGTGACCTTCATGGCGCGGGATTCCATGCATTCGGCGGATATCCCCGAGCTCTGGTACCAGATCCGCAAGAAGGTCGCGGATATCCGCCACACCTTGCCTCCAGGCATCCAGGGCCCGTTCTTCAACGACGAGTTCGGCACCACCTTCGGCAATATCTACGCGCTGACCGGGCAGGGCTTCGACTACGCCGTGCTCAAGGATTACGCCGACCGCGTGCAGATCCAACTGCAACGGGTCAAGGACGTGGGCAAGGTCGAGTTGCTCGGCCTGCAGGACGAGAAAATCTGGATCGAGCTGTCCAACACCAAGCTGTCCACCCTTGGCCTGCCGCTGGCTGCGGTGCAGCAAGCGCTGGAAGAGCAGAACGCGGTGAGCACCGCCGGCTTCTTCGAGACCCCGAGCGAGCGCCTGCAATTGCGGGTGACCGGGCGTTTCGACAGCGTCGAGCAGATCGAGCAGTTCCCGATCCGCGTGGGTGAGCGCACCTTCCGCATCGGCGATGTGGCCCAGGTCCATCGCGGCTTCAACGATCCGCCTGCGCCGCGCATGCGCTTCATGGGCGAGGATGCCATCGGCCTGGCGGTTTCGATGAAGCCCGGCGGCGACATCCTCGTGCTGGGCAAGGCCCTGGAGGCGGAATTCGCCCGGATTTCCACCAACCTCCCGGCCGGCATGGAGTTGCGCAAGGTGTCCGATCAGCCGGCGGCGGTGAAGACCGGCGTGGGCGAGTTCGTCCAGGTGCTGGTGGAGGCGCTGGCGATCGTCCTGCTGGTGAGCTTCTTCTCCCTTGGCATGCGTACCGGGCTGGTGGTGGCACTGGCCATTCCGCTGGTGCTGGCGATGACCTTCGCCACCATGTATTACCTGGGCATCGGCCTGCACAAGATATCCCTCGGCGCCCTGGTGCTGGCCCTCGGCCTGCTGGTGGACGACGCGATCATCGCCGTGGAGATGATGGCGATCAAGATGGAGCAGGGCTTCGACCGGCTCAAGGCGGCCAGCTACGCCTGGACCAGCACGGCGTTCCCGATGCTCACCGGCACCTTGATAACGGCGGCGGGTTTTCTGCCTATCGCGACGGCGCAGTCCGGCACCGGCGAATACACCCGCTCGATCTTCCAGGTGGTGACCATCGCCTTGCTGGCCTCGTGGATCGCGGCGGTCGTGTTCGTGCCCTACCTGGGCGAGCGCCTGCTGCCGGACCTGGCCAGGCTGCATGCGAAGAAACATGGCACCACCAACGGCGAGACCGACCCTTACGGCACGCCGTTCTACCAGCGTGTGCGCCGGGTGGTGAGCTGGTGCGTGAGCCGGCGCAAGACGGTGATCGTGCTGACCATTGCCTTGTTCGTCGGTAGCGTGATGAGCTTCCGTTTCGTCGAGCAGCAATTCTTCCCGGCCTCCGGGCGCCTGGAACTGATGGTCGATCTGAAGCTGGCCGAGGGGGCTTCCCTGAGCAATACCGCCGAGCAGGTCAAGCGCCTGGAGGCCATGCTCAAGAAGCGCGAAGGCATCGATAGCTACGTGGCCTATGTCGGCACCGGTTCGCCGCGCTTCTACCTGCCGCTGGACCAGCAATTGCCGGCTGCCAGCTTCGCCCAGTTCGTAGTGCTGGCGAAAACCATCGAGGACCGCGAGGCCCTGCGCACCTGGCTGATCGAAACCCTCAACGAACAGTTCCCCGACCTGCGTTCGCGGGTCACCCGCCTGGAAAACGGCCCGCCGGTGGGTTACCCGGTGCAGTTCCGGGTGACCGGCGAGCATATCGAGGAAGTCCGCGCCCTGGCCCGCAAGGTGGCGGCCAGGGTGCGCGAGAACCCGCACGTGGCCAACGTCCATCTGGACTGGGAAGAGCCGAGCAAGGTGGTCTACCTGAATATCGACCAGGACCGCGCCCGGGCCCTGGGCGTCAGTACCGCCGCGCTGTCGCGCTTCCTGCAGAGCTCCCTGACCGGCAGCAGCGTCAGCCAGTACCGCGAGGACAACGAGCTGATCGAGATCCTCCTGCGCGGGACCCAGGAAGAGCGTACCCAACTGGAGCATCTGTCGAGCCTGTCGGTACCCACCGACAATGGCCGCAGCATCGCCTTGTCCCAGGTGGCGACCCTGGAGTACGGCTTCGAGGAGGGCATCATCTGGCACCGCAACCGTCTGCCGACAGTGACCGTGCGCGCCGATATCTACGGCAAGGACCAGCCGGCGACCCTGGTCAAGCAGATCCTGCCGACACTGGAGCCGGTGCGGGCCGAATTGCCCGACGGTTACCTGCTGGAGGTCGGCGGCACGGTGGAGGATTCGACCCGCGGGCAGAACTCGGTGAACGCCGGGGTGCCGCTGTTCGTCGTGGTGGTGCTGACCCTGCTGATGCTGCAACTGCGCAGCTTCTCGCGCACCGCCATGGTCTTCCTCACCGCGCCGCTGGGGCTGATCGGCGTGGTGCTGTTCCTGATGGTGTTCCGCCAGCCGTTCGGCTTCGTGGCGATGCTCGGGACCATCGCCCTGTCGGGGATGATCATGCGCAACTCGGTGATCCTCGTGGACCAGATCGAGCAGGACATCGCGGCGGGGCTGGGACGCTGGCAAGCGATCATCGAAGCCACGGTGCGGCGTTTCCGGCCCATCGTGCTGACCGCGCTGGCGGCAGTGCTGGCGATGATCCCGCTGTCGCGCAGCGTGTTCTTCGGGCCGATGGCGGTGGCCATCATGGGCGGGCTGATCGTGGCGACGGCCTTGACCCTGCTGTTCCTGCCGGCGTTGTATGCGGCGTGGTTCAGGGTCAAGAGAGAGGAGTGAGGTATCTGACCGGCACTGGCATTTTCTGTGTCAGTGCCGGCCTCATCGCTGGCAACGCCAGCTCCCACAGAGGCCGTGTGCACCGCTAATCCTGTGGGAGCCGGCGTTGCCGGCGATGGCCTGCAAAGCAGGCCCGGATCACAGAGCCCCGAAGACCTTCTTCGCCAGGCTGGTTGCCGCTGCCGCCGGGTTCTCGCGGATGCTGGCTTCCTGTTTGCCGATCATCTCGAACAGGCCGTTGAGTGCCTGCTCGGTGACATAACCTTCCAGGTTCGCGCTCTTGGCGTCCACCACGCCAAAGGCTGCGGCCTGGCCGGCGAACTGATTGTACTTCTGCGCCACGCCGACCTTGTCGGTCGCGCTTTTCACGATCGGCAGGAATTTCTCGCGGATCTGCTCGCGGCTGGTCTTGCTCAGGTATTGGGTGGCGGCATTGTCACCACCGCCGAGAATGGCTTTGGCATCGTCCACGGTCATCTTCTTCACGGCATCCAGCAACAGTGCCTGGGCCTGCGGAACCGCTGCTTCGGCGGCCTTGTTCATGCTGGTTTCCAGCTCGTCGACCTGCGCGCCCATGCCGAACTGCTTGAGCTTTTTCGCTGCCTTGCCGAGGTTGCCCGGCAACTCGATGCGCACGTCCGGGTTGTTGCTGAAACCGCCCGGCTTACCCAGTTGCTTGACGGCAATCTGCGCGCCCTGGCTCAGGGCGTCCTTGAGGCCCCCGGAGGCGTCTTTCTGCGACAGGTCGTTCAAGGAGAGGGCCATGGCGCTGGCGGACAGCAACAGGCCGGCGCACAGGCCGGTAAAGGTGAGGGTACGGCGAATCATGACGACATCCTTATTGGAGAAAGCGGGGAATACGGAATATCAGCGGACCGCATCGACCTTGATCCGCAGCGGCTGCGGATCACTGCCGTCGAGCTTGACGCTGTGCTGCTCGGTGTTGATGAACAGCAGCTTGCCGTCCAGCTCGATACGCGCACTGACCGCGTAGCGATGGCCGGGCTTGAGCTGGGCCTTGTCGTAGGACAGTTGGAAGGGCAGTGGCACCTGGCCCTTGACCGGGCCGTTCTGGCTGGCGAGGGTGACCGCCGGGGCGTCGGCCAGGGAAACGTCCTGCAAGGCTACATTAAGGGTGGCCGTCGGTGGCAGGGCAATGCGTTGCAGGTAGAACACTTCGCCATGCAGCGAAGCCTTTTCGACAGGGGCGTGGCTGGAGCAGGCCGCGACCAGCGAGGCGCAGCACAGCAGAAAGAGTTTTTTCATGGGGTCTCCGATCCTAGATACCGGCTTGCGGCCGGCACCCAGGACTTTAGCGGATTTTTCGGTAGTCGACTTCCCGCGATGCCATGGGATTATTCGCCGCTGCTGGCTTCATCGCGGTGCAGGGCCACCTGGCGGATCGACAGGCGCACCTCAGCCGACAGCACGCGCTTGGCCGCGCCTTCGGCCAGTTCGCCGAGCTTGTCGTGGAAGCCCAGCTTGCCGGCTTCGTCCGGGCGCAGCACGCCCTGCTCGACCAGGGTCTGGATAAAGTGGCGGAACAGGCTCTTGTCGAAGAACTCCGGGGCGTTCAGGCCGTGCAGGATCGACAGGCGCTGGGCCATGACCACGCACAGGTCCTCCAGCTCCTCGGCGCTGAGGCTGTGCTGGCCGCTGTTGAGCAGCAGCGCGGTGGCCATGTAGAAGCGCTGCAGGGTCTGGGTGATGGCCCGTGCCAGCAGCGTCAGCAGGACGAATTGTCGCGAGCTCGGTGGCGGACGCAGGTAAACGTCGTTCTCCTTGCGCAGCAGGCCCTGCTCGATGAAGGCTGCCAGCCACTGGTCGACCACGTCGTCCAGTTCATCCAGCTCCCAACGGATGAACAGTTCCGATTGCAGATACGGATACAGCGCGCGAACGTATTGCAGGATCAGCTCGCGGCTCATCCGCGAGCTGATCTGGAAGAAGCTCGCCAGCAGCGCCGGCAGGGCGAAGATGTGCAGGACATTGTTGCGGTAGTAGGTCATCAGGACGGCGTTCTGCTCGTCCAGGTAGAGGATCCTGCCCAGGGCGTCGCGCTGTTCGGCCAGCAGGTCCATGCCGCGGACATGGCCGATCAGCGCCAGGCCGTCGCCTTCCGGTAGGGTGGTGTGGGGCGAATAGGGCACCTGGCGCAGCAACGCCAGGTAAAGATCGAGCACCCGGGTCAGGGCCAGTTCGTCCAGGGCCAGGCGGCTGGTAGAGAGCAGGGCCAGGGCCACCAGGTTGACCGGATTGATCGCCGCAGCTTCATTGAGGTGACGGGCCACTTTCTCGCCCAGGCGCGAAGTCGTTTCGTTCAGCCAGGCCGGACGGAATTGCGGCGCCAGTTGCTGTTCGCGCCAACCGGGTTGCTGCTGGTCGAGGAACTGGTTGAGGCGGATCGGTTCGCCGAAGTTCACCGAGACCTGGCCGAACCGCTGCTTGAGCGCGCCAAGTACCTTGAAGATGTCGAAGATCGATTCCTTCTTCTTGCTCGCCCCGCGCAGTTCGCCAAGGTAGGTGCGGCCTTCCAGCACCCGCTCGTAGCCGATGTACACCGGTACGAAGACGATCGGCGTGCGCGACGAACGCAGGAAGCTGCGCAGGGTAATGGCCAGCATGCCGGTCTTGGGTTGCAGCATGCGTCCTGTGCGGGAACGGCCACCCTCGACGAAGTACTCCACCGGGAAGCCCTTGGTGAACAGGGTGTGCAGGTACTCGTTGAACACGGCGGTGTACAACGGGTTGCCCTTGAAGGTGCGACGCATGAAGAAGGCCCCGCCGCGGCGCAGCAGGCCGCCGATCACCGGCATGTTCAGGTTGATCCCGGCAGCGATGTGCGGCGGGGTCAGGCCGTTGCGGAACAGCAGGTAGGACAGCAGCAGGTAGTCGATATGGCTGCGGTGGCACGGCACGTAGATCACCTCGTGACCCGGGGCGATGCCCTGCACCTGCTCGATATGGTTGACCTTGATACCGTCGTAGATCTTGTTCCAGAACCAGCTCAGCACCACCTCGAGGAAGCGGATTGCGGTGTAGGTGTAATCCGAGGCGATTTCGTTGCCGTACTTCAGCGCCGTGGCTTCGGCCCTGGCCACCGGGATCTTCTCGCGCTCGGCTTCGTCGAGGATCGCCTGGCGCACCAGCGGGTCATGGATCAGGCCCTTGACCAGGTTGCGCCGGTGGGAGATGTCCGGGCCGATCACGGCCGTCTTCAGGTTGCGGAAGTGCACCCGCAGCAGGCGCTGGGCCATGCGTACGGTGCGTTCGTGGCCCTTGTTGTGATCGACCAGCTCGCGCAGGTGGATCGGTGCGGAGAACTGCACGCGGGTCTTGCGCCCGAGAATCAGCACGGTCAGCAGCCGGCGCAGGCGTCCGGTGACGGCCCAGCTATCGGCGAACAGCAGTTTCCACGGGCTCGATTCGCTGGCCGGTGTCTGGCCCCAGAACACGCTGACCGGAATGATCTGCGCATCCTGCTCGGGCTGCTGGCTGACCGCACTGACCAGCCGGCCGAGGGTCGGCGGGGCACCGCGCTTGTACTGGCGGCCGAGCCAGTCCGGCTCCGGGGTCAGGTAGAAGAAGGCGGCGGGCTCCATCAGGCTGCCGACGGCCACGGGCAATACCGGGCGCGGCAGCCCTGCTTTGGTGCATTCCTTGTCCAGTACGGCCAGGTCGGTCAGCGACGGCGACTGGATGGCATAGAACACCGGACGGCTACGGTCCAGGTTGAGGGTGAAAGCGGACTGGTTGATGGTCTCGGAGCGAACCCACAGGTACAACAGTCGGCGCAGTGCGCCGAAGATCAGGCGGCGCAGGGGGGAATGGATCATGTGGAGTGTGCTCTGGAAAATGGAACGGTCGTGCAGACAGGCGGGCAAGTGTGACGTATCCGCGCAAGTTGAGCAAAAACCGCCCTGGTCATGAAAAATAATTTATCGCTGTCTTATACTCGGTCCGCTGTTTGCAGGAATATTCGGCAAGCGGCGTAGGCAGGGGTTCCCACCCCCGTCGACAAGGCGAGTCCAAAATAAAAATCCGGAGTGTTACTGATGTCGTCTCGTGAGACTGGAAGTGTGAAGTGGTTCAATGACGCCAAGGGCTATGGCTTCATTCAACGTGAAGGCGGGGCGGACGTTTTCGTTCACTACCGTGCGATTCGGGGTGAAGGGCATCGCACGCTGCTCGAAGGGCAGCAGGTCGAGTACAGCCTGACCCAAGGCCAGAAAGGCCTTCAAGCCGAGGATGTGGTCGGACTGTAAGGTTTCAGCCACAAGCTGCAAGCTGACCGCGCCAGGCTTGCAGCTTGCAGTCCCTCAACTGGTGCGCCAGGTGATTTCCTCTTCTCCATCGGCACTGATGCGGATCCAGCGATCGGCGTCGTCCTCGCCTTCTTCCTCGACCCAGCTTCCAGGTGCGCAGCGTACTTCGACGTTCAATGCGGCGAAGGCAGCGCGAGCACAGGCTATGTCGTCTTCCCACGGTGTGTTGTCACTTTCCAGGTAAAGACTGTTCCATTTTCCTACGGCCTTGGGCAGCCAGGTAACAGGAATGTCACCGGCAGTGCATTTGAAGGTCTGGCCTTTTTGCTTCCATTCGCTGCACGGACCAACGGCCTCGGTCAGCCAGGCAGTGATCTGCTTGTGGTCGACGTCGGCGTCCTTCAGGTAGATCTCGATATCGGGTTGGCGCATGGGATTCTCCGGAAAGGGGTCAGTCCTGCAGGACAAAATAGTCGTAACGCATCGACACCGTGACGTCGAACGGCTCCGCCTGGTCGATGACCGCCGCGCGCCGCTCGGCGCTGGCGCGCCAGCCGTGGGGCGTCATTGCCAGCAGGTTGGCGCGGTCGGCGGGATTGGCCAGGCTCAGGCGGAATTCGAGGGTTTCGCTGTGGGCATGGGCCATGTTCGTCGGGACCAGGGCCAGGTGCTTGTCGTCGGCATATTCGCGAACTTCGTCGTAAAGCTTCTGGCGCAGTTCCATCAGATGGCCGCTGGTCGGGCCGACCCGCATCAGCCCGCCACCGGGACCGAGCAGGCGGCGTGCCTCCTGCCAGTCCAGCGGGCTGAAGACGCTGGCGATGAACTGGCAACTGGCGTCGGCCAGCGGAACCCGTGCCATGCTCGCTACCAGCCAGGTCACGCGCGGGCTGCGCTTGCAGGCTCGCTTGACGGCCTCGCGGGAAATGTCCAGCGCGTAGCCTTCCGAGGTCGGCAGGGCTTCGGCGAGCTGCGCGGTGTAGTAACCCTCGCCGCAACCGATGTCCACCCAGCGCCCCGGATTGCGCTCGGCTGCCAGCTCGGCCAGGCGCCTGGCTACCGGCGCGTAATGGCCTGCGTCGAGAAAATCGCGCCTGGCCTGGACCATGGCCTGGTTGTCACCGGGATCGCGGCTGTTCTTGTGCTGCACCGGCAGCAGGTTCAGGTAGCCCTGGCGGGCCCGGTCGAAACGGTGGCCGGCAGGGCAGCCGACACCGTTGTCGAGGTCGCGCAATGGCTCGCGGCAGAGGGGACAGGTGAGCATCAGGCGAGCAACCGGACCAGGGTCTGGTAGTAGATCTCGGTCAGTACGTCGAGATCACTGGCGAGGATGCGCTCGTTGACCTGGTGGATGGTGGCGTTGACCGGACCCAGCTCGACCACCTGGGTTCCCAGGGTGGCGATGAAGCGTCCGTCCGAGGTTCCGCCGCTGGTGGAGGCCTCGGTTTCGCGCCCGGTGACCGCCTTGATGCTGGCCGACACGGCGTCGAGCAGGTCGCCCGGCTCGGTGAGGAACGGCAGGCCGGACAGCGCCCATTCCACGTCCCAGTCCAGCTGGTGCTTGTCGAGGATCGCCGAGACGCGCTGCTGCAGCCCTTCGACGGTCGATTCCGTGGAGAAGCGGAAGTTGAACAGCGCGGTCAGTTCGCCCGGGACCACGTTGGTGGCGCCGGTGCCGGAGTTCAGGTTGGAGATCTGGAAGCTGGTCGGCGGGAAGAACGCGTTGCCTTCGTCCCAATGCTCGGCGGCGAGTTCCGCCAGGGCCGGGGCGGCCAGGTGGATGGGGTTGCGGGCCAGGTGCGGGTAGGCCACATGGCCTTGCTTGCCGCGCACGGTGAGCTTGGCGCCAAGGGAGCCGCGACGGCCGTTCTTGACCACATCGCCGACCAGGGTGGTGCTCGACGGTTCGCCGACGATGCACCAGTCCAGGCGCTCGCCACGCTCGCGCAGGCGCTCGACCACAGCCTTGGTGCCATGATGGGCCGGGCCTTCTTCATCGCTGGTGATCAGGTAGGCAACCTTGCCGCGGTGGTTCGGGTAGTCGGCGACGAAACGCTCGGTGGCGACGATCATCGCGGCCAGGCTGCCCTTCATGTCGGCGGCGCCGCGCCCGCACAGCATGCCGTCGGCATCGATCAGCGCCTCGAACGGATCGTTCTGCCAGGCCTGCACCGGGCCGGTGGGGACCACGTCGGTATGGCCGGCGAAGCACAATACCGGGCCGTCCTGGGTACCGTGGGTGGCCCAGAAATTGTCCACGTCCTCGATGTGCATCGGCTCGAGGGTGAAACCCGCGTCGCCCAGACGCTGCATCATCTGTTTCTGGCAATCGAAGTCGAGCGGGGTCACCGAGGGCCGGCGGATCAGGTCGCAGGCCAGTTCGAGGGTAGGCGAGAGTTCGGCGGGGGCCGTCATGAAGGACTCCGGGTGCAAGGCAGGGGTACGATTTTGGGGCGTTATCTTATAGCAAAAGCGCGCTGGCAGGAGCACCGCTGACCCTGTGGGAGCGGGTTTACCCGCGATTGCGTCGGTGAATTCAACACCGTAATCGCGGGTGAACCCGCTCCCACAGGGGGGAGGGGGTGAATCAGGAGGCTTGTGCAGGCTCCACGGCCTCGGCCGGCTTGGGCAGTGATGACAGCATTGCCATCACCAGCGCCGCGACATACGGCAGCGACTGCACCAGCAGCATCGCCACCCAGAAGCGCATGTCATTGCTCGGCAGGCCCTGGACCAGGTAGATCCCGGCGGCCGCGCCCCATAGCAAGAGCATGATGAACAGCTCTTCGCGCGCCTCGGAGAGGGCCACCAGCAAACCATGGCTGTCGGCATTCTTCGGCGTGCGGAAGAACGGAATGCTGCTGGTGAAGAACCCGTACAGCACCGCCTTGGCGATGGTGTGGGACAACGCCAGCCCGGCCAGCGCTGCGGCGAAGGCGTCCTTGAGGTTGACCCCGACCGCACGGCGGTAGAGGAACACGATCTTGCCCACCTTGAACACGAACAGTGCCAGCGGCGGAATGGCGAAGATCAGCAGCGGCGGATCGACCCGTTGCGGGACGATGATCATCGCCGCCGACCAGAGCAGCGCGCCGATGGTGAAGAAGATATTCATGCCGTCGGCGATCCAGGGCAGCCAGCCGGCCAGGAAGTGGTAGCGCTGGCCGCGGGTCAGCTCGGTGTCCTTGCCGCGCAGCAACGCGGCGGCGTGGCGCTTGATGATCTGGATGGCGCCATAGGCCCAGCGGAACCGCTGTTTCTTGAAGTCGATGAAGGTGTCCGGCATCAGTCCCTTGCCATAGCTGTTGTGGGCATAGGCGGCCGAATAACCTTTTTCGAACACGCGCAGGCCCAGCTCGGCGTCCTCGCAGATGCACCAGTCGGCCCAGCCCAGTTCTTCCAGGACCGAGCGGCGGGTCATGGTCATGGTGCCGTGCTGGATGATCGCGTCGCGGTCGTTGCGGGTGACCATGCCGATATGGAAGAAGCCCTTGTATTCCGAATAGCAGAGCTTCTTGAAGGTACTTTCGTTCTGGTCGCGATAGTCCTGCGGCGATTGCACCACGGCGATCTTCGGATCGGCGAAGTGCGGGACCATGTGCTTGAGCCAGTTGCGGTCGACGCAGTAGTCCGAGTCGATCACCGCGATCACCTCGGCGTCCGGCGCGGTATGCGGGATCAGGTAGTTCAGTGCACCGCCCTTGAAACCGGCCAGCGGCGAGACGTGGAAGAACTTGAAGCGTTCGCCGAGCAGCTCGCAGTGGGCCTTGATCGGCTCCCACACGGCCGGATCCTTGGTGTTGTTGTCGATGATCAGGACTTCGTAGTCCGGATAATCCAGCGCGGCCAGGGCATTCAGCGTCTGCTTGACCATCTCCGGCGGCTCGTTGTAGCACGGCACATGCACCGAGACTTTCGGCCTGTAGGCTTCGTCGGCATGCACCGGGAGGAATTCGCGGCGGCGCTTGTGGGTCCAGACCGCCTCGGCCAGTTCGTGGGCTTCGGTCAGCAGGACGATGAACACCCCCAGCGCTCCGAGGGCGAGTAGGAAGCCTACGGTCAGGCTGAACCAGGTGCTGTATTGCTGGCTGTAGTCATAGCCGATCCACACCAGCACCGATCCACATAGGAACGCGATGAAGGTCAGGAAGGTGCGGCCGCGCTGGCGCAGGGCCGAGCCGTCGATCAGCAGCAGGGTCAGGGAGAGCAGGGCAAGGACCACCGAGCCCACCGCCAGCACCCGCCATTGCGGGATCGCCACCACCGGCCCTTCGAAGTTGAATTTCTGCTGGCGGGCGGCGTTGAACACGCCCCAGTAGGCGCCCACCGAGCCTTCGTCACTGGCTTTCCACGGCTGGTCGTAGGCTTCGATGACGAAGTAGTTGTAGCCCTGGCGGTTGAGCTTGTTGACCAGGGTACGCAGGTAGATGGCCTGGTCTGCCTGGGTCGCGTCGGCGCCGCCGCGCATGCGCCCGTTGCTCGGCCAGCCGACCTCGGACAGCAGCAGCGGCTTGCGCGGGAACAGATGTTTCAGGTCGCGGGCGCGGTCGAGGACGAACTGCCCGGCGTCCTTCATCGGGATGAATTCCCAGTACGGCAGGATGTGCGCGGCGATCAGGTCGACGTGCTTGGCCAGCTCCGGGTGCTCCTTCCAGATGTGCCACTGCTCGGAGGTGGTCACCGGCACCTTCACCGCAGCGCGCACCCGGTCCAGGTACTTGATCAGTTCCTCGGGCGTGATCTCCTCGCGGAACAGCGCTTCGTTGCCCACCATCACCCGCACCACGCTGCGGGTGGTATTGGCCAGTTCGATGGCCTTCTGGATTTCCCGCTCGTTGCGCTCCTGGTCGGGGCTGATCCACACGCCCAGCGTCACCCGCAGGCCGAATTCCTCGGCCAGGCGCGGAATCTCCGCCTGGGTGCCTTCGACGGTGTAGATCCGGATGCTGTCGGTCAGCTTGCTCATTTGCTCGAGGTCTTCGCGCATCTCCGCCTCGGTGGGGTATTGGCCCTTTTGCGGGCTTTCACCAAGACGGAACGGCGAATAGGAGAAACCGGAGATCTGTTCCGGCCAGTTCGGCGCGGATACCGGGCGGTTGATCAACGCCCAGAACCCGGTGAATAGCGCGGCGATCGCCATGACGATCACCAGGTTGATACCAAATTTACGCGATGACATAAGTAGTTCTGGTTCCGGAGAGTGGAACGGGCCGGCGCGGGAAGCGCGGATCCAGGGCAGCGTCGGGTCAGTTCTTGTGGGAATTTCGACCGGGCAGCCATTGGATTTTCTTCAGAAGGCTAAGTTCTCAAGCCCGTTAGTGTCGTCCAAGACTTTTTGCAGCGTAGGACATTCCGGCGGACATTAAAGCAGCATTGCCCTCCCTCATGCCAATGCACGGGCTGTCCGAAGGCGCTGTCATTGCCATCGCAGGGGCCTATAATGCGCGCCGGTTTTTTGCGGGGTGTGCCTCATGAGCAACGAAGATCCACGGTTCGCCGGCATCGCCCGGCTGTACGGCCTCGATGGCCTGCAACGCTTGCGCGATGCCCATGTGGCGGTGGTCGGCATCGGCGGCGTCGGCTCGTGGGCGGCCGAAGCCCTGGCGCGCAGCGGGGTGGGCGAGATCTCCCTGTTCGACCTGGACGATGTCTGCGTCAGCAATACCAACCGCCAGGCCCATGCCCTGGAAGGCAACGTGGGCAAGGCCAAGGTAGAGGTCACCGCCGAGCGCCTGCGCGCCATCAACCCGGCCTGCCGGGTGCATGCAGTGAGCGACTTCGTCACCCGCGAGACCATGGCCGAATACATCACCGAAGGGATCGATTGCGTCATCGACTGCATCGACAGCGTGATGTCCAAGGCGGCGCTGATCGCCTGGTGCAAGCGGCGCAAGATCACCATCATCAGCACCGGTGGCGCTGGCGGACAGATCGACCCGACGCAGGTCCAGGTTGCCGACCTCAACCGCACCTACAACGATCCGCTGGCCTCACGGGTGCGCTCGACCCTGCGTCGCGACTACAACTTCTCGCGCAACCAGAGCCGCAGCTACGGCGTGCCGGTGGTGTTCTCCACCGAGCAACTGCGCTACCCGCAGCCAGATGGCAGCGTGTGCCTGGACAAGGGTTTCGTGGGCGAAGGCACCCGGCTGGACTGCGCCGGAGGCTTTGGCGCGGTGATGATGGTTACCGCGACCTTTGGCATGGTCGCGGCGAGCAAGGCGGTGGACAAGCTGGTGGCCGGCGCACGGCGGCCGTCCGAGCGCAAGGCGGCTCAGGCGCCCGAAGCCAGCTGAGCCATGCGTTGCAGCACGGCGTTCAGGCCGTTGCTGCGCGAAGGGGAAAGCTGGCGGTCGAGGCCCAGTTGCCTGAACCAGCCCGGCAGGTCCAATTGCCGCAGCTCGGCGCTGGACAGACCCTCGACCCGCACCAGCAGCAAGGCCAGCAGGCCGCGAATCAGGCGTGCGTCGCTGGCCGCTGCGAAGCGCCAGTGCCCGTCGTCCTGACGGGCCACCAGCCAGACCTGGCTTTCGCAACCATGGACACGGTTGTCGTCCGATTTCTCTTCGTCCGTCAACGGTGCCAGGCGCTCGCCCCACTGCATCAGCAAGCGGGCGCGCTGTTCCCAGCCGGCGGCGGCAGCGAAGCTGTCGAGGGCTTCCCGGGCATCCGGCGGCAAGCTCATCGCAGCAGCTCCAGCGCCTGGTCCAGGGCGCTGAAGAAGTGCTGCAGGTCGTCCGAATCGTTGTACAGCGCCAGCGACACGCGTATCGCGCCGTCCAGGCCAAGGCTGTTGACCAGTGGCATGGCGCAGTGATGACCGGCGCGCACGGCGATACCCTGCTCGGTCAGCAGGTGGGACAGGTCGGCATTGTGCACGCCTTCCACCACGAAGCTGGCCAGTGCCGCTTGCGGGGCGCCGAGGATGCGCACGCCCTCACGGTCGTTGAGGCCGCGCAGCAGATGACGGTGCAGGGCCGCTTCATGCTCGGCCACGGCAGTGGCATCGAGGCTGGCCAGGTAGTCGAGGGTCGCACCCAGACCTATCACGCTGGCGATCGGCGGGGTGCCGGCTTCGAAGCCCAGCGGGGCAGGGCGGAAGCTGGAGTCCTGGTAACCGGCCAGTTGCACCATTTCGCCGCCGAACTGCCAGTGGCGCAGCTTCGCCAGGGCGTCGTTGCGCCCGTAGAGAACCCCCAGGCCATCCGGGCCGTAGAGCTTGTGGCTGGAAAACACATAGAAGTCGCAGCCCAGCTGACTGACGTCGTGGCGACCGTGGACGATGCCCTGGGCGCCATCGACCACGGTAATCGCGCCTTGGGCGCGGGCGTGGTTGAGCAGGGGTTGCAGTGGTTGCCAGGTACCCAGCACGTTGGATAGCTGGCTGACCGCCAGCACCCGGGTCCTGGGGCCTATCAACTGCAAGGCGGCGTCAAGGTCGATCTGGCCGTTGCCCGCCAGGGGCAGGATCACCAGCTTGAGGCCACGACGCTTGGCCAGTTGTTGCCAGGGCAGCAGGTTGGCGTGATGCTCAAGGGCGCTGACGGCAATCTCTTCACCCGCTTCGAAGCGGTGTTCCAGCCCATAGGCGAGCAGGTTCAGCGCAGAAGTGGCGCCGTGAGTGAAGACGATCTGGCTGCCGGCCCCGGCATTCAACCAGGCGCCGACCTTGTCGCGGCTGGCTTCGAAGGCCTGGGTCGCCAATGCACCGGGCAAATGCTGGGCGCGGTGCACGTTGGCTGCGCCATGTACGTAGTAATGGCTCAGGGCATCGAGCAGGGCCTGGGGTTTCTGCGTGGTCGCCGCGCTGTCCAGGTAGGTCTGGTGCTGGCGTTGCAGGGTGGCGATGGCGGGAAAGTCCGCGCGCCAGGAAGAGGGTTGGAACATATTCGTAGGGCCTGGGTATCGGGTCTGGCGAATGGCCAGACCCGATCGTACCACTTAGTTGTGGGCGTGCAGCGCTTCGTTCAGCTCGATCGCCGACTTGTGGGCCTTGCATTCCACTGCGCCGGTCACCGAGTTGCGGCGGAACAGCAGGTCGGTCTGGCCGGCCAGGTCGCGGGCCTTGACCACTTTCACCAGCTGGTTCTGCTCGTCGAGCAGTTGCACCTTGGTGCCGGCGGTGATGTAGAGGCCGGCTTCCACGGTATTGCGGTCGCCCAGCGGGATGCCGATACCGGCGTTGGCGCCGATCAGGCAGCCTTCGCCGACCTTGATGATGATGTTGCCGCCGCCGGACAGGGTGCCCATGGTCGAGCAACCGCCGCCCAGGTCCGAGCCCTTGCCGACGAAGACGCCCGCGGAGACGCGGCCTTCGATCATGCCCGGGCCTTCGGTGCCGGCGTTAAAGTTGACGAAGCCTTCGTGCATGATCGTGGTGCCTTCGCCGATGTAGGCGCCCAGGCGTACGCGGGCACTGTCGGCGATGCGCACGCCGCTCGGTACCACGTAGTCGGTCATCTTCGGGAACTTGTCGACGGAGAACACTTCCAGCAGCTCGCCCTTCAGGCGTGCTTCCAGTTGCGCTTCGGCCAGTTCGGCCAGGTCGATGGCGCCCTGGCTGGTCCAGGCCACGTTCGGCAGCAGCGGGAAGATGCCGGCCAGGCTCAGGCCATGCGGCTTGACCAGGCGGTGCGAGAGCAGGTGCAGCTTCAGGTAGGCTTCCGGAGTCGAGCTGAGGGTAGCGTCTTCGGCCAGCAGGGTGGCGACCAGCGGCTTGCTGCTTTCCGCCAGGCGGGTCAGCAGGGCGGCCTGCAGTGGGTCGATCGACTTCACCGCGTCGGCCAGTTGACCGGCCTGGGCCGGGCTGAAGGCGATCGCCTGGTTGCCGCCTTCATAGCCCAGCAGCGGGCTGACCGCAGCGACCAGTTCGGCGGACGGATCGAGCAGGGGCAGTGCGTAGAAGACTTCCAGCCAGGCGCCCTGGCGGTTCTGGGTGCCGACACCGAAGGCCAGGCTGAACAGGGAATTGGACATGCGGTTACCTCGTACTGAAATTGATTGAAAGCGGGCGGCTCACGGCAGGGCGGCCGCGTACAGGTCCGGTTTGAAACCCACCAGGGTCTTGCCGCCAAGGTCGAGGACCGGCCGCTTGATCATCGACGGCTGGGCCAGCATCAGCTCGACGGCCCTGGCCTGGTCGAGGTCGGCCTTCTGCGCGTCATCGAGCTTGCGGAAGGTGGTGCCGGCGCGGTTGAGGATCTTTTCCCAACCATGCTCGTCGCACCAGCGGTTCAGGCTGTCGCGGTCGATGCCCTGGGTCTTGTAGTCGTGGAAGTCGTAGCCGATGGCTTTTTCTTCGAGCCAGGTACGCGCCTTCTTCATCGTGTCACAGGCCTTGATGCCGTAGAGAATGTAAGCCATTGAACTCAAAGGGGCGCCGGGCTTGCCCGGGGCGACCCCGCAACTCCTCGAAAAGTGGGGTGGGCGGGATTATGCGGGATCGAACGGCACGGCGCCACGGCTGTGGCGCCGGCTTCTGACCGACGAGTTTCAGGCATCGCCGAGCAACTGTCGGGATTCGATGAACACCACCCCGGCCCGGCGCATCTCGTTCATGGCGTTTTCCAGCGAACCGTCGTTGTCGATGGCCCGGCAGGCATCGAGCACTACATAGGTGGCGAAGCCTTCGCGGCGCGCGTGGAGGGCGGTCCAGGCCACGCAGAAATCCAGGGCCAGGCCCACGACATAGACGGTTTTGATCGCCTTTTCCCGCAGGTAGCCGGCGAGGCCGGTGGTGGTCTGCTGGTCGGCTTCGTAGAAGGCAGAGTAGCTGTCTACCAGCGGATTGCCGCCCTTGCGCACGATCAGCTGGGTGTGGGCCAGGTCCACGCCGGGGTGGAATCCGGCGCCGTGGCTGCCCTGGATGCAGTGGTCCGGCCACAGGACCTGTGGACCATAGGGCAGCTCGATGATGTCGAAGGGCTGCTTGCCTGGATGGCTGGAGGCGAAGGACGCATGTCCGGCCGGGTGCCAGTCCTGTGCCTGGACCACATTGCGGAAACCTGCGGCGATCTGGTTGACCAGCGGCACGATCTCGTCGCCACGAGGCACTTCGAGAGCGCCGCCGGGCGTGAAGTCGTTCTGGATATCGATCACCAACAGGGCGCGGTCTGGGCTATCGGTCTTTACTGCATCGTTGCTCGTTGCTGTGCTCATCGGGGCCTTCCTGGTAATCACGCTGCGGATCATGGCAGGGCGTTCTGGATATTCCAGTTGTGTAGCATGGTGTTACATATTGCCCGGCGACCTGCGACTTAGGTTCAGCGGCTTGTCGGTGGCACGGCTCGTTACTATATGTGTCCAATGCCCGGCGCCTGTCCAGCCCGGGCAGGCAAGCTTTTGAATCGAACAGGAAACGCGTTACATGCAGTCAGCCTATACCGTCCTTATCCTGCTGATGCTGGTCAGCGTGTCCAAGCTGGTGGGACGGATGATTCCGTTGCCCCTGCCGCTGGTACAGATCGGGGCGGGGGCGTTGCTGGCCTGGCCGACGCTCGGCCTGCACGTGGCGCTGGATCCGGAACTGTTTCTTTTCCTGTTCCTGCCGCCGCTCTTGTTCTCCGACGGCTGGCGCATGCCCAAGCGCGAGCTCTGGCGCTTGCGCGGGCCGATCCTGACCCTGGCGGTGGGCCTGGTGCTGTTCACCGTGGTCGGGGCCGGCTACTTCATTCATTGGATCATCCCGAGCATCCCGCTGCCGGTGGCGTTCGCCCTGGCCGCCGTGCTCTCGCCGACCGACGCGGTGGCGGTGTCGGCGATCGCCCAGGACCGCCTGCCCACGCCGTTGATGCATATGCTCCAGGGCGAGGCCCTGATGAACGACGCCTCTGGCCTGGTGACCTTCAAGTTCGCCCTGGCCGCCGCGATCACCGGGGTATTCTCCCTCACCGAAGCCAGCCTGACCTTCGTCCTTGTCGCCCTCGGCGGCCTGGCCATCGGCGTGGCCCTGAGCTGGCTGGTAGGGCGCCTGCGCGCCTGGATGATCGCCCGTAGCTGGGATGATCCGGCCACTCACGTGGTGTTCATGCTGTTGCTGCCGTTCGCCGCCTATGTGCTGGCCGAACGCCTTGGCGCTTCCGGGATCCTCTCGGCGGTGGCGGCAGGGATGATGCAGAGCTGGCTCGACCTGCTGCCGCGCCAGACCAGCACGCGCCTGCTCAACCGCAGTGTCTGGTCATTGCTGGAGTTCGCTTTCAACGGTCTGATCTTCCTGCTGCTGGGCCTGCAACTGCCGGACATCATCAAGGCGGTGACCAGTCACGAGGCTTCGCTGTGGCCGACCCTGGCCTGGCGCTGCCTGGATGTGGTGGCGATCTTCGCCGTGCTGGTGGTCCTGCGTTTCGTCTGGGTGCAGAGCATCTGGCGCCTGATTGGCGTGATGCGGCGCTGGCGTGGCAAATCGGAGCTGGTGCTGCTGCCGGACGCGCGCTCCTGCTGGTTGCTGACCATCGGCGGTGTGCGGGGGGCGGTGACCCTGGCGGGCGTCATGTCGGTGCCTTTGCTGATCAGTGCTGGCACCGGCTTCCCGGAACGGGATCTGCTGATCTTCATTGCGGCCGGGGTGATCCTGCTGTCGCTGGTTGCCGCCTGCATTGCGCTGCCGTTGTTGCTTCGCGGCGTCGAGAAAAGTCCGGACGACGCCTTGCAACAGGAGGCCGACGAAACCTGGCGGCGAACCGCGGTTGCCGCGATCCACGCGCTCGAAGCGGAGGAAACCGCCGAACCGGGCGCCGCCCAGGATGCCTCGCAGGCGGCATTGGCGGCAGAGCTCAAGGCCCGCCTGATGGCCGAATACCGCCAGCAACTGGACGCCTACAACGACAGCGCCGAGGCACGGGCCCTGGCCGAGCAGATGGACCAGCTCGAACGCCGCCTGCGCCTGCGCGCGCTGCGGGCGCAGCGGCTTGAGCTGTACCGCATGCACCGGCATCACGAGGTCGGCGATGACGTGGTGCGCAAGGTGCTGGGCGAGCTGGATATGAGCGAGGCCAATCTTGGGCAGGTGAAGTGAGATCTTCGTTGTTGCTGAAGGCCTCATCGCTGGCAAGCCAGCTCCCACAGGGACCGGGTCACTGCAAAACCCTGTGAGAGCTGGCTTGTCGGGCTGCCGAACCGCAGCGGTTGCGAAAAAGCGATCAGCCTTCGATAAACGCCCGAATCCGTTTGGCTGCCTCGACGCACTCGGCCAGCGGGGCAACGAGCGCCATGCGCACCCGGCCAGCGCCCGGATTGACGCCGTCGACTTCACGGGACAGGTAGGAACCCGGCACCACGGTTACATGCTGTTGCTCGAACAGGCCACGGCAGAACGCCGCGTCGTCGTTGCCCGGAACCTTGGCCCACAAATAGAAGCCGCCGTCCGGCTTTTGCACGTCCAGCACCGGGCCGAGGATTTCCAGCACGGCGTCGAACTTCTCGCGGTACAGGTCGCGGTTGTCGCGCACGTGGGCTTCGTCGTTCCAGGCGGCGATGCTCGCCAGTTGGGTCTGCACCGGCATCGCGCAGCCGTGGTAGGTGCGGTACAGCAGGAAACCCTTGAGGATCTCGGCGTCGCCGGCGACGAAGCCGGAGCGCAGGCCCGGCAGGTTGGAGCGCTTGGACAGGCTGTGGAACACCACGCAGCGCTTGAAGTCGCTGCGGCCCAGTTCGGCGCAGGCGGTGAGCAGGCCTGGTGGCGGGCTTTGTTCGTCGAAGTACAGTTCGCTGTAGCATTCGTCGGCAGCGATGACGAAGTCGTACTGGTCGGCCAGGGCGATCAGCTTCTTCAGGGTTTCCAGTGGCACCAGTGCGCCGGTCGGGTTGCCCGGCGAGCACAGGAAGAGGATCTGGCAGCGCTGCCAGACGTCCGCCGGCACCGCGTCGAAGTCCGGGTTGAAGCCGTTGCGGTCGAGGCAGGCCAGGTAATGCGGCTTGGCCCCGGCCAGCAGCGCCGCGCCTTCGTAGATCTGGTAGAACGGGTTCGGGCTGATGATCAGGCCGTCATCGCTGCGGTTGACCACTGCCTGGGTGAAGGAGAACAACGCCTCGCGGGTGCCGTTGACCGGCAGCACATGGCGCGCGGCGTCCAGCCAGCCGGCCGGCACGCCGAAACGCCGTTCGCACCAGTGGGCGATGGACTCGCGCATGGCCGGCAGGCCGAGGGTGGTCGGGTAGACGGCCATCTGGTCGAGGTTGTCGGCCAGCGCCTTGGCCACGAAGGCCGGCGAGGTGTGCTTCGGCTCGCCGATCGACAGGGCGATGGCGCGCTTGTCCGCCGCAGGGGTAACGCCGCCCAGCAGGGCGCGGAGTTTCTCGAACGGGTAGGGCTGAAGCTGGTTCAAAGCGTTGTTCATCGGCGCAAGGTCTCGTCAAGGCATCAAATGGTCAGGCGAAAGGATTCGGTTCCGCTGGCCTGGTCGACCCGCAACTGCTCGACGATGGCGTCCTGCAGGCGGCTGCACAGTTGTGGGTCGGAAAGTGGCTGGTTGTCGGCATCGGTAATGAAGAACACGTCTTCCACGCGCTCGCCGAGGGTGGCGATCTTGGCGTTCTGCAGCGACAGGTCGAAGTCCAGGAAGATCTTGCCGATACGCGCCAGCAGGCCCGGGCGGTCGGGAGCGATCAGTTCGAGGATGGTCACCGGGCGCTGGGCGTCGTTGAGGATGGTGACCTGCGGCGGGAAGGCGAAGTGCTTGAGCTGGCGCGGTACCCGGCGATGGATGATGCTCGGGTAGTCGTCCGGGTTGCGCAGGGCATCGCTCAAGCCGTCGCGGATCTGCTTGACCCGCTGCGGGTTGTTGCCGATCGAGCCGCCGTCGTTGTCCAGCACGATATAGGTGTCGAGGGTGAACTGGCTGCTCGAGGTGATGATCCGCGCATCGTGGATGTTGAGGTTCAACTGGTCCATGGCGGCCACGGTCACGGCGAAGAAGTCGTGCTGGTCCGGGGCGTAGATGAAGATCTGCGTACCGCCCTCGAACTCGCGTTGGGTGGTTTCCTTGATCAGCACCAGCGGGCCGCTGTCGGCCGGCTGCTGGAGAATCGCGTCGGAGTGCCAGGCCACGTCGGCGGCGGTGTGACGCAGGAAATAGTCGTCGCCCAGTTGCGACCAGAGTTGTTCGACGTCGTCCTGGTCGTTGCCTTCGCGAACCAGGATGTCCAGCGCCGCGCTTTGCGTCTGGCGGATCTGCTCCTCGCGGTCCAGCGGGTTTTCCAGGCCGCGGCGCAGGGCGCGCTTGGTCTCGGTGTAGAGCTGGCGCAGCAGGCTGGCGCGCCAGGAGTTCCACAGGCTGGGGTTGGTCGCATTGATATCGGCGACGGTCAGCACATAGAGGTAGTCGAGATTGACCTGGTTGCCGACATGCTGGGCGAAGTCGTGGATCACCTGCGGGTCGGAAAGGTCCTTGCGCTGGGCGGTGGTCGACATCACCAGGTGGTTTTGCACCAGCCAGACGATCAGGCGGCTGTCCCACGCCGGCAATTGATGGCGCTCGCAGAAGGCCCGGGCGTCCACCGCGCCCAGATCGGAGTGGTCGCCCTGGCGGCCCTTGCCGATGTCATGGTAGAGCCCGGCCATGTAGATCAGCTCCGGCTTGGGCAGGCGGCCCATGAGCTTGCTGGCCAGCGGGAATTTTTCCGACACCGGCGTGTACTGCAGCTTGCGCAGGTGCTTGATCAGGTTGAGGGTGTGGGCGTCCACCGTATAGATGTGGAACAGGTCATGCTGCATCTGCCCGACGATCAGGCCGAACTCCGGCAGGTAGCGGCCGAGGATGCCGTAGCGGTTCATCCTTCGCAGGTTGCGGTGGATTCCGATCTCGCACTTGAACAGCTCGATGAACAGGCTGGTATTGCGGATGTCGTTGCGGAACCTGTCGTCGATCAGGTGACGGTTTTCCCGCAGCAGGCGGATGGTGTCGGCACGCACGCCCTTGATTTCCGGGTGCTGGGCCATCAGCACGAAGATCTCCAGCATGGCGAACGGCGTGCGCTTGAACACGTTCGGGCGTACCGCCTCGATATAGCCATCATGCAACTGGAAGCGCGCATTCAACGGCTGGGTGCTGGCGCTGCTGTCGTCGGCGAGGATGACTTCCTCGAAATGCTGGATGATCAGGTCGCTGAGCTCGGCGATGCTCATGACCACCCGGTAATACTGCTGCATGAACTGCTCGATGGCGCGCTTCGGGTTTTCATCCACGAAGCCGAGCAGGGCGGCGATGCTGCGCTGGTGGTCGAACAGCAGGCGGTCTTCGGCGCGCCCGGCGAGCATGTGCAGGGCATAGCGGACTTTCCAGAGGAATTCCTGGGACGACGCCAGCAGCTTGTTCTCGTCTTCCAGCAGGAAGCCTTCGCCCGCCAGGGCGTGCAGGTTGAGGGTACCGAACTGGCGCCGGGCGACCCAGAGCACGGTCTGGATGTCGCGCAGGCCGCCAGGGGAACCCTTTACGTTGGGTTCCAGGTTGTATTCGGTGTCGTTGTACTTGTGGTGGCGGGCCTTCTGCTCGGCGCGCTTGGCCAGGAAAAACTCCTTGCTCGGCCACATATGCGCGGTGCTGGTGACCTCCAGCATGCGCTGGCGCAGGCGCTCGGGGCCGGCGATGGTGCGGCTTTCCATCAGGTTGGTGATCACCGTGAGATCGGCGCGGGCCTGTTCGGCGCATTCCTCCACCGAACGGACGCTTTGGCCCACTTCCAGGCCGATGTCCCACAAAAGCGTAAGAAAACGCTCGATCGAGTCGCGAAAAATCTCATGGTCGGCGTGGTCCAGCAGGATCAGCAGGTCGATGTCCGAATGCGGATGCAGCTCGCCACGACCGTAGCCACCCACCGCGACCAGGGCGATATCGGCTTCGTCGCTCCAATCGAAGTGGTTCCAGGCCTGTTGCAGGATGTTATCGACGAACCAGGCGCGGTCCTCGATCAGGCGGCGGATATCGCGGCCTTCGCGGAAACGCTGGTCAAGCACCTCGCCGGCGCGGCGGATGGCTTTCTTGAACGCCGCGATGGGGCTTGACTTGAGGGCCAGTTCCGCCTGGAACTGACCGCGATCGAACAGCTCGGGATCCACCTGGGGCATCGAATCGTCCTGTCTGGTCAGGCTGAAGTACGGGGAATGGTGTCGTCTTTGCGCAAGGTGAAGATTTCATAACCGGTGGCGGTCACCACCAGGGTGTGTTCCCACTGGGCGGAAAGCTTGCGGTCCTTGGTGATGGCGGTCCAGCCGTCGCCCAGGACCTTGGTGTCGGCCTTGCCCTGGTTGATCATCGGCTCGATGGTGAAGGTCATGCCTTCCTGCAGCTCCATGCCGGTGCCGGCGCGGCCGTAGTGGAGGATCTGCGGCTCCTCGTGGAAGACCTTGCCGATACCGTGGCCGCAGAATTCGCGAACCACCGAGAAACCGTTCTTTTCCGCGTGTTTCTGGATCACTTCGCCGATATCGCCCAGGCGGGTACCCGGCTTGATGATCTCGATGGCCTTGTACAGGCACTCCTGGGTGACCTTCGACAGGCGCTCGGCCCAGACCGGCACGGTGCCGACGTGGAACATGCGGCTGGTGTCGCCGTGGTAGCCGTCCTTG
This sequence comes from Pseudomonas bharatica, assembly GCF_048586865.1. Lineage (NCBI taxonomy): Bacteria > Pseudomonadati > Pseudomonadota > Gammaproteobacteria > Pseudomonadales > Pseudomonadaceae > Pseudomonas > Pseudomonas bharatica. Next base: position 57,623 of record NZ_JBMAWR010000007.1, read on the forward strand.
ATCACGGTGACGTCGATGTTCAGGGTGTCACCGGCCTTGAGCGGCTTCTCGTTGGGAATGCCGTGGCACACCACGTGGTTGATCGAGGTGCAGATCGACTTGGGGAAGCCCTTGTAGTTGAGCGGCGCGGGAATGGCCTGCTGGACGTTGACGATATAGTCGTGGCAGATGCGGTCCAGTTCCTCGGTGGTCACGCCGGGCTTGACGTGTTCCTCGATCATTTCCAGGACTTCGGCGGCAAGGCGGCCGGCGATGCGCATCTTTTCGATGTCTTCGGCGGTTTTGATGGTGACGGTCATTGCAGGCTCTCTACGGCGCCTTGGTGGCGCGGGCGAACAGGAAAGTGGCGATTCTAACAGAGCGCGCCGGCGTTCTGGGTGTTGTGCGGCGCATGGCTGCCTATATAGATGATGGCATTCTGGTGTGGTAGTCGGGGTGATGTACAGGCCGCAACACGATTGGCAAATCAGGTTTCGTTGGTCATCCGAGTGTGGTATAAAGTGCGCCGCTTTGTGGGGATGGCCCCCAAAGCATAAACCCACACACGTATCGACACGGTGACCTGGGTGCCCCGATCCTCTGGATCCGCGGGTTGGTCATTGGGATGCGTGGAGGCCCAACCCGACTTATCAAGGAACTATCATGTCCCAAGTCAACATGCGCGATATGCTGAAGGCCGGTGTGCACTTCGGCCACCAGACCCGTTACTGGAACCCGAAAATGGGCAAGTTCATTTTCGGCGCGCGCAACAAGATCCACATCATCAACCTGGAAAAAACCCTGCCAATGTTCAACGAGGCTCTGACCTTCGTAGAGCGTCTGGCCCAGGGCAAGAACAAGATCCTGTTCGTCGGCACCAAGCGTTCCGCTGGCAAGATCGTTGCTGAAGAAGCAGCACGTTGCGGTTCGCCGTACGTCGATCACCGCTGGTTGGGCGGCATGCTGACCAACTACAAGACCATCCGCGCTTCGATCAAGCGTCTGCGCGAGCTGGAAACCCAGGCTGAAGACGGTACCTTCGCCAAGCTGACCAAGAAAGAAGCCCTGATGCGCTCCCGTGATCTGGAAAAACTGGATCGCAGCCTGGGTGGTATCAAGGACATGGGCGGCCTGCCGGACGCACTGTTCGTGATCGACGTCGAGCACGAGCGCATCGCCATCACCGAAGCAAACAAACTGGGCATTCCGGTCATCGGCGTTGTCGATACCAACAGCAGCCCGGAAGGCGTTGACTACGTTATCCCAGGTAACGACGACGCCATCCGCGCAATCCAGCTGTACATGGGTTCGATGGCTGATGCCGTCATCCGTGGTCGCAACAACGTTGCCGGCGGCACCGAAGTTTACGCTGAAGAAGCGCCAGCTGCCGAGTAAGCGACGCTCGCGTCGACTTGGCACGCAAAAAGGGGGCTAGGCCCCCTTTTTGCCACCTTGAAATCCTCCTGTCGCCAAGTGTCCGCATCATCGACGCTTCGCCTTTGAGACAGGTTGTTGATTTCCAGAATTGAGCCCCCGTTAATCGCGGGTGGAATGGTTGAAAACCTATCCAAGAGGATTTTGAAATGGCAGAAATTACTGCAGCGTTGGTCAAGGAACTGCGTGAGCGTACTGGCGAAGGCATGATGGACTGCAAGAAAGCCCTCACCAAGGCCGGCGGCGACATCGAAAAAGCCATCGACGACATGCGCGCTTCGGGCGCCATCAAGGCTGCCAAAAAGGCTGGCAACGTTGCCGCCGAAGGCGCCATCGCCATCAAGGACGACGGCAAGACCGCCGTTCTGATCGAAGTCAACTCGCAGACCGACTTCCTGGCCCTGCAAGACGACTTCAAGGCATTCGTTGCTGCCAGCGTCGAAAAAGCCTTCAACGACAAGCTGACCGAAGTCGCTCCGCTGATCGAAGCTCAGGAAGAGGCTCGCCTCGCCCTGGTTGCCAAGACTGGCGAAAACGTCAACATCCGCCGTCTGGCGCGTGTTGAAGGCGACGTTCTGGGTTCGTACCTGCACGGCAACAAGATCGGTGTCGTTGTTTCCCTGAAGGGCGGCAGCGTCGAGCTGGCCAGGGACATCGCCATGCACGTGGCTGCCAGCAACCCTGAGTTCCTGCTGCCATCGGAAGTTTCCGCTGAAGCGATCGAGCGCGAGAAAGGCGTGTTCCTGAGCCTCAACGAAGACAAGATGAAAGGCAAGCCTGCTGAAATCGTCGAGAAGATGATCAGCGGCCGTATCACCAAGTTCCTGTCGGAAGCCAGCCTGGTCGAGCAAGCCTTCGTCAAGGATCCGGACATCACCGTTGGTGCTCTGGCCAAGAAAGGCGGCGCTGAAATCGTTTCGTTCACCCGCTTCGCGGTAGGTGAAGGCATCGAGAAGCCAGTCGACAACTTCGCTGACGAAGTTGCCGCTCAAGTGGCTGCTGCCCAGAAGCAATAAGACGGATTCACATCTGTCGCCCCAAAGAGGCTGCCCGCTCACGCGCGCAGCCTCTTTGTCAAAGCGCAGGCGCTTTTCGAGCCACAAGCCGAGATTCGCCAGCGCGCTGGCGCCCCGTGGGTGCCAAGCTACAGTTGGCGCAGGCTGAAAACAGCCCGCCCGGAATTTATACAAACGCCGCAGGAGAGATTCGCAATGGCTCAGCAGGTGAGTGGTCGTCAACCTCGCTATAAACGCATTTTGCTCAAACTTAGCGGCGAGGCCCTGATGGGCTCGGAAGACTTCGGGATCGACCCGAAGGTGCTGGACCGGATGGCCCTGGAAGTCGGCCAGTTGGTCGGTATCGGCGTCCAGGTCGGCCTGGTGATCGGCGGCGGCAACCTGTTCCGGGGTGCGGCCCTGAGTGCAGCGGGCATGGATCGCGTCACCGGCGACCACATGGGCATGCTGGCCACCGTCATGAACGCCCTGGCCATGCGCGATGCCCTGGAGCGCTCGAATATCCCCGCTATCGTCATGTCGGCCATTTCCATGGTCGGTGTCACCGATCACTATGATCGCCGCAAGGGCATCCGCCACCTGAACTCCGGTGACGTGGTGATCTTCTCCGCCGGTACCGGCAACCCGTTCTTCACCACCGACTCCGCTGCCTGCCTGCGGGCGATCGAGATCGATGCCGACGTCGTGCTGAAGGCAACCAAGGTCGACGGCGTGTACACTGCCGATCCGTTCAAGGATCCGCATGCCGAGAAGTTCGACCATCTGACGTACGATGAAGTACTCGACCGCAAACTGGGTGTGATGGACCTGACCGCAATCTGCCTGTGCCGTGACCACAAGATGCCATTGCGGGTTTTCAACATGAACAAGCCTGGCGCCTTGCTGAACATCGTAGTGGGCGGCGCTGAAGGAACTCTGATCGAGGAAGGCGAACAATGATCAACGATATCAAGAAAGATGCCCAGGACCGCATGGGCAAGTCCATCGAGGCCCTGGGTCGCAACCTGGCGGCGATCCGTACCGGTCGCGCCCACCCGAGCATCCTGGACAGCGTCAAGGTGCCAGCCTGGGGCAGCGAGATGCCGCTGAACCAGGTCGCTGCGGTTTCCGTCGAGGACGCCCGCACCCTGAAGATCGTCGCTCACGACAAGAACCTGAGCGCCGCGATCGAGAAGGCCATCCTGACCTCCGACCTGGGGCTGAACCCGAGCAGCGCCGGGACCACCATTCGCGTGCCGATGCCGGCCCTGACCGAGGAAACCCGCAAGGGCTACACCAAGCAGGCCCGTGGCGTTGCCGAAGAAGCCAAGGTTGCCGTGCGCAACGTGCGTCGCGATGCCCTGGCTGACCTGAAGAAGCTGGCCAAGGACAAGGAAATCAGCGAAGACGAAGAGCGTCGCGCCTCCGACGAGCTGCAAAAGCTCACCGACAAGTTCGTCGCTGAAGTCGACAAGGCTCTGGAAGCCAAGGAAAAGGACCTGATGGCCGTCTAAGGTCGGGGTTTTTTCAATGGAAAAGAGCAAGCAAGGTGTGCCGTCCTCGGTGCCGCGCCATGTCGCGATCATCATGGACGGGAACAATCGCTGGGCGAAGAAGCGCCTGCTGCCCGGCGTCGCCGGGCACAAGGCCGGCGTGGATGCGGTGCGGGCCGTGATCGAGGTCTGCGCCGAAGCCAGGGTCGAGGTGCTGACCCTGTTCGCCTTCTCCAGCGAAAACTGGCAGCGCCCGGCCGATGAGGTCGGTGCGTTGATGGAGCTGTTCTTCTCGGCCTTGCGCCGGGAAGCCAGGCGCCTCAACGAGAACAACATCAGTTTGCGCATCATCGGCGATCGTTCGCGTTTCCATCCCGAGTTGCAGGCAGCCATGCGCGAAGCCGAAGCGCTGACTGCCGGCAACAATCGCTTCATCCTGCAGATCGCCGCCAACTACGGCGGTCAGTGGGATATCGCCCAGGCCGCCCAGCGTCTGGCGCGCGAAGTCCAGGCTGGCCATCTGCGCCCGGAGGACATCACTCCCGAACTGTTGCAGACCTGCCTGGCTACCGGTGACCTGCCACTGCCGGACCTGTGCATCCGCACTGGCGGCGAGCACCGCATCAGCAATTTCCTGCTATGGCAGTTGGCGTACGCCGAGCTGTACTTCTCCGACCTGTTCTGGCCGGACTTCAAACACGAGGCCATGCGTAGTGCATTGGCTGATTTCGCTTCGCGCCAGCGCCGCTTCGGTAAAACCAGCGAGCAGGTCGAAGCCGGAGCCCGTGCTTAATGCTCAAACAACGCATCATTACTGCCCTTGTCCTGTTGCCGATCGCCCTCGGTGGCTTCTTCCTGCTCGATGGGGCGGATTTCGCCCTGTTCATCGGCCTGGTGGTCACGCTGGGCGCCTGGGAGTGGGCCCGGCTTGCCGGCCTTGAGGCACAGGTGCTGCGGGTGGCCTATGCCGCGGTGATCGCCGGCTTGCTGATGCTGCTCTACCTGATGCCGGACCTGGCGCCCTGGGTGCTGGGCGCTTCGGTGTTGTGGTGGGGGTTGGCGACCTGGCTGGTGATGACCTATCCACGCAGCAGCGAACTGTGGGCCAGTGCGGCCTGCCGGCTGCTGATCGGCGCGCTTATCCTGCTGCCTGCCTGGCAGGGGCTGGTGCTGCTGAAGCACTGGTCCATGGGCAACTGGCTGATCCTTGCGGTCATGGTCCTGGTGTGGGGGGCCGACATCGGTGCCTACTTCTCCGGTCGGGCCTTTGGCAAGCGCAAGCTGGCGCCGCAGGTCAGTCCCGGCAAGAGCTGGGAAGGCGTCTATGGTGGCCTGGCCTTGAGCCTGGCCATCACCCTGGGCGTCGGCCTGGTGCGACATTGGAGCGTTGGCGAGCTGCTGCTGGGCCTGTTCGGCGCTGCGTTGATCGTCATGGGCTCGGTGGTTGGCGATCTGACCGAAAGCATGTTCAAGCGCCGCTCCGGTATCAAGGACAGCAGCAACCTGCTGCCGGGGCATGGTGGCATCCTCGATCGCATCGACAGCCTGACCGCAGCCGTCCCGTTGTTCGCCGTGCTGCTTTGGGCTGCCGACTGGGGCGTGATGTGAGTCGCGTGCAGCGCATTACCGTGCTGGGAGCTACCGGCTCCATCGGCCTGAGCACGCTGGATGTCATTGCCCGGCATCCGGATCGCTACGAAACCTTTGCCCTGAGCGGCTACTCGCGGCTGGACGAGTTGCTGGCGCTGTGCCTGAAGCACGCTCCGGTGTTCGCCGTGGTACCGGATGAAGCCGCAGCTGCAACCCTGCGTGCAGGGCTCGATGCCGCGGGCTCGCGTACCGAAGTCCTGACCGGCGAACGTGGCCTGTGTGCCGTGGCGTCGGACCCGCAGGTCGATGCGGTGATGGCGGCCATCGTCGGCGCGGCAGGCCTGCGCCCGACCCTGGCGGCGGTAGAGGCGGGCAAGAAGGTCCTGCTGGCCAACAAGGAGGCTCTGGTGATGTCCGGCGCCCTGTTCATGCAGGCCGTACGGCGCAACAACGCGGTACTGCTGCCCATCGATAGCGAGCACAACGCCATCTTCCAGTGCCTGCCTGGCGACTATGCACGCGGCCTTGACCGGGTCGGGGTGCGACGGATCCTGCTGACCGCGTCCGGCGGTCCGTTCCGTCAGACGCCGTCCGCTGAACTCGAGCGTGTCACTCCTGAGCAGGCCTGTGCCCATCCCAACTGGTCCATGGGTCGCAAGATCTCGGTCGATTCCGCGAGCATGATGAACAAGGGCCTCGAGCTGATCGAGGCGTGCTGGCTGTTCGATGCGCCACCATCGCGGGTCGAGGTGGTGGTGCATCCGCAAAGTGTGATTCACTCCCTGGTCGATTATGTCGACGGTTCGGTCCTGGCCCAGCTGGGCAATCCCGATATGCGCACGCCGATCGCCAATGCCCTGGCCTGGCCAGAGCGCATCGACTCCGGGGTTCCGGCGCTGGATCTGTTCGCCATTGCCCGCCTCGATTTCGAGGCGCCTGACGAGCGGCGTTTCCCCTGCCTGCGCCTGGCCCGTGAAGCGGCCGAGGCGGGCAACAGCGCCCCGGCGGTGCTCAACGCGGCCAACGAGATCGCGGTGGATGCCTTTCTTCGGGGGCGCATCCGCTTCCCGGAGATCGCGAGTATGATCGGGCAGGTGCTCGAACGCGAACCGGTGGTTGCGCTGGACTCGCTCGATGCAGTGTTCGCCGCTGACCAGCGCGCCAGGGAACTGGCGGGAGAGTGGTTGACGCGTCACGGCCGATGAGCTGTCGAACCCGGCCCGGTTGAAGGTTATTCGGAGAAAGACATGAGCGCGCTCTACATGATCATCGGCACCCTGATCGCACTGGGTGTACTGGTTACCTTCCACGAGTTCGGGCACTTCTGGGTGGCTCGGCGTTGCGGCGTCAAGGTCCTGCGTTTCTCCGTCGGCTTCGGTACGCCGCTGGTGCGCTGGCATGATCGCCAGGGCACCGAGTTCGTGATCGCCGCCATTCCTCTCGGCGGCTACGTGAAGATGCTCGACGAGCGCGAGGCCGACGTGCCTTCGGCGCTGCTGGAGCAATCCTTCAATCGCAAGAGCGTTGGCCAGCGTATCGCCATCACCGCTGCCGGGCCGATCGCCAACTTCCTGCTCGCCATCCTGTTCTTCTGGATCCTGGCCATGCTCGGCAGCCAGCAGGTGCGCCCGGTCATCGGTGCCGTCGAGCCGGGGAGCCTGGCCGCGGTAGCAGGCTTGAGTGCCGGTCAGGAGATCGTTTCCATCGATGGCAAGCCGACCAGCGGCTGGGCTGCGGTCAATCTGCAGCTGGTGCGGCGCCTGGGTGAGAGCGGTTCGCTGCGTATCGATGTTCGCGACGACGGCGCCTCTACCGGCAGCACCCATACGGTGGCGCTCGAGCAATGGCTCAAGGGCGCCGACGAGCCTGATCCGATCAATTCCCTGGGTATTCGCCCGTGGCGCCCGGCCTTGGCCCCGGTGCTTGCTGAGCTCGACCCGAAAGGTCCGGCCCAGGCCGCCGGTCTGAAAACCGGTGATCGCCTGCTGGCCCTGGACGGGCAGGCGCTGACCGACTGGCAGCAGGTGGTCGATAGCGTGCGCAGTCGTGCCGGCAGTCGCGTGGTACTGGCCGTGGAGCGCGACGGTGCCCGCCTCGATGTGCCGGTGACCCTGGCCAGCCGCGGCGAGGGCAAGGCCGCCGCCGGTTACCTCGGAGCCGGTGTCGCTGCGGTGGAGTGGCCCGCCACGATGCTTCGCGAGGTCAGCTACGGGCCGCTGGAAGCGGTAGGCGAGGGCCTTTCCAGGACCTGGAACATGAGCGTCCTGACCCTTGATTCGCTGAAGAAAATGCTCTTCGGCGAGCTCTCGGTAAAAAACTTGAGCGGACCGATAACCATTGCTAAAGTGGCGGGCGCTTCGGCCCAGTCCGGCCTCGGAGATTTCCTGAATTTCCTGGCCTATCTGAGCATTAGCCTGGGGGTTCTTAACTTGCTGCCCATTCCGGTACTGGATGGGGGGCATTTGCTGTTTTACCTGGTCGAGTGGGTGCGTGGTCGTCCGCTGTCGGACCGGGTGCAAGGTTGGGGGGTCCAGATCGGTATCAGTTTGGTAGTCGGGGTGATGTTGCTCGCCCTGATCAACGATCTGGGTCGACTGTAACGCTTCGCTCAATTGCGATTCTGCCGCGCCCTTGCGGCGGGTCGTTCATTGCCAGTTGGAATAAAAAAGGACTTCATGAAACGTCTGCTGCTAACTGCGGCTCTCGCCGCACTGATGATCGCTGAAGTTCACGCCGAGTCCTTCACCATCTCCGATATTCGCGTCAACGGTCTGCAGCGGGTTTCCGCCGGCAGCGTTTTCGGCGCCCTGCCTCTGAACGTCGGTGACCAGGCTGATGACAGCCGCCTGGTGGAGTCGACCCGCTCGCTGTTCAAGACCGGGTTCTTCCAGGACATCAACCTCAGCCGCGACGGCAACGTCCTGATCATCAACGTCGTCGAGCGTCCGTCGGTCTCCAGCATCGAGATCGAGGGCAACAAGGCGATCAGCACCGAAGACCTGATGAAGGGCCTGAAACAGTCCGGCCTGGCCGAAGGCGAGATCTTCCAGCGCGCGACCCTCGAAGGCGTGCGCAACGAGCTGCAGCGCCAGTACGTCGCCCAGGGCCGCTACTCGGCCGAGGTAGACGCCGAGGTGGTGCCACAGCCGCGCAACCGCGTCGGCCTGAAGATCAAGATCAACGAAGGCACGGTCGCTGCGATCCAGCACATCAACGTCGTGGGCAACACCGTGTTCTCCGACGAAGACCTGCAAGGCCTGTTCGAACTCAAGACCACCAACTGGCTGTCGTTCTTCAAGAACGACGACAAGTACGCCCGTGAAAAACTCTCCGGTGACCTTGAGCGCCTGCGTTCCTACTACCTGGACCGCGGCTACATCAACATGGATATCGCTTCCACCCAGGTCTCCATCACCCCGGACAAGAAGCACGTCTACATCACCGTCAACATCAACGAAGGCGAGAAGTACACCGTCCGCGACGTCAAGCTCTCCGGCGACCTCAAGGTTCCGGAAGACCAGGTCAAGGCGTTGCTGCTGGCCCAGCCGGGCCAGGTATTCTCGCGCAAGGTGATGACCACCACTTCCGAGCTGATCACCCGCCGCCTGGGCAACGAAGGCTATACCTTCGCCAACGTCAACGGCGTGCCGCAACCCCACGACGAAGACCACACCGTCGATATCACCTTCGTGGTCGATCCGGGCAAGCGTGCCTACGTCAACCGCATCAACTTCCGTGGCAACACCAAGTCCGAAGACGAAGTGCTGCGTCGCGAAATGCGCCAGATGGAAGGTGGCTGGGCTTCGACCTACCTGATCGACCAGTCCAAGACCCGCCTTGAGCGCCTGGGCTTCTTCAAGGAAGCCAACGTCGAGACCCCGGCCGTTCCGGGTACCGACGACCAGGTCGATGTGAACTACACCGTGGAAGAGCAGGCTTCCGGCTCGATCACCGCCAGCGTCGGCTTTGCCCAGAGCGCGGGCCTGATCCTCGGTGGTTCGATCAGCCAGAACAACTTCCTGGGTACCGGTAACAAGGTCTCCATCGGCCTGACCCGTTCCGAGTACCAGAGCCGATACAACTTCGGCTTCGTCGACCCCTACTGGACCGCCGACGGCGTCAGCCTGGGCTACAACGCCTTCTATCGCACCACCAACTACGACGACCTCGATGTCGACGTGGCGAGCTATGCGGTGGACAGCCTGGGTGCCGGTGTCAACGTCGGCTACCCGATCAGCGAGACGTCGCGCCTGACCTTCGGCCTGAGCGTGCAGCAGGACAAGATCAAGACCGGTACCTACACCGTCGACGAAATCTTCGACTTCCTGAACCAAGAGGGTGACGACAGCTTCCTGAACTTCAAGGCTTCGGCCGGCTGGTCCGAATCGACCCTGAACAAGGGCGTGCTGGCGACCCGCGGTCACTCGCAAAGCCTGACCCTGGAAGCGACCACGCCGGGCAGCGACCTGTCGTTCTTCAAGCTCGACTACCGTGGCCAGCTGTTCAAGCCGATCACCAACGACTACACCCTGCGCCTGCATACCGAGCTGGGCTACGGCGACGGCTATGGTTCGACCTCGGGCCTGCCGTTCTATGAAAACTACTATGCTGGTGGCTTCAACTCGGTTCGTGGTTTCAAGGACAGCAGCCTTGGCCCGCGCAGTACGCCGAGCAAGGGAACCAATCCCGGTACCGCACTTGACCCGGATCAGGATCCACTGCCGTTCGGTGGCAACGTCCTGGTGCAGGGCGGCGTCGAATTGCTGTTCCCGCTGCCGTTCGTCAAGGACCAGCGCTCCCTGCGTACCTCGGTATTCTGGGATGTGGGTAACGTCTTCGATACCAACTGCGGTTCCAAGCCTGACTGCGAGAAGGTCGGCCTTTCCGGCCTGGCCAGCTCCGTCGGCCTGGGCGTGACCTGGATCACAGCACTGGGTCCGTTGAGCTTCAGCCTGGCGATGCCGGTGAAGAAACCGGACGATGCCGATACCCAGGTGTTCCAATTCTCTCTGGGTCAGACCTTCTAAGGGTCTGGTCCACGTAAACGACAACGGATTCTGTAGGAGTGCATCGTGCGTAAGCTGACTCAACTGGCGGTACTGGCTGCGGCCCTGGTCGCGACCCCGGCGTTTGCCGAAATGAAGATTGCCGTTCTCAACTATCAAATGGCCCTGCTCGAGTCCGACTCGGCCAAGCAGTATGCGGTCGATGCCGAGAAGAAATTCGGTCCGCAGCTGACCAAGCTGAAGAACCTGGAAAGCAGCGCCAAGGGCATCCAGGACCGCCTGGTCAAGGGCGGCGACAAGATGGCCCAGCCTGAACGCGAGCGCCTGGAGCTGGAATTCAAGCAGAAGGCCCGTGATTTCCAGTTCCAGTCCAAGGAACTGAACGAGGCCAAGGCCGTCGCCGATCGTGACATGCTCAAGCAGCTCAAGCCGAAGCTCGATGGCGCTGTCGAGGAAGTCATCAAGAAAGGCGGCTTCGACCTGGTTCTCGAGCGTGGCGCGGTCATCGATGTCAAGCCTCAGTACGACATCACCCGCCAGGTCATCGAGCGCATGAACCAGTCCCGTTGATATGACGGCGACCATGAAACTTGGCCAGTTGTCCGAGTTCCTCGGCGCGACCCTGCAAGGTCCCGCCGAGCTCGAAATCTCCGGCCTCGCGACCCTGCAGGAAGCCGGCCCTGGCCAATTGAGCTTCCTCGCCAATCCCCAGTACCGCAAATACCTGGTCGATACCCAGGCTGCCGCGGTGCTGCTGCGTGCCGCCGATGCCGAAGGCTTCTCCGGCAACGCGCTGCTCGTGCCCGATCCCTACCTGGCCTACGCCCGCATTTCCCACCTGTTCGACCCCAAACCCAAGGCTGTGGCGGGGATTCATCCCAGCGCCGTGGTGGCGGCGGACGCGCAGGTCGATGCCAGTGCCAGTGTCGGTCCTTTCGTGGTCATCGAGAGCGGCGCGGTGATCGGGGCCAATGTCACCCTCGGTGCCCATTGCTTCATCGGTGCCCGCAGTGTGATCGGCGAGGGTGGCTGGCTCGCACCGCGCGTGACCCTGTACCACGACGTGCGCATCGGCAAGCGCGTGGTCATCCAGTCCGGTGCGGTGCTTGGCGGCGAGGGCTTCGGCTTCGCCAACGAGAAGGGTATCTGGCAGAAGATCGCCCAGATCGGTGGCGTGACCATCGGCGACGACGTGGAGATCGGGGTGAATACCGCGATCGATCGGGGCGCGCTGGCCGACACCCGTATCGGTGATGGCGTCAAGCTCGATAACCAGATCCAGATCGCCCACAACGTCCAGGTCGGCGACCATACGGCCATGGCGGCCTGTGTCGGTATCTCCGGCAGCACGAAGATCGGCAAGCACTGCACCATCGCCGGTGGCGTGGGCATGGTGGGTCACATCGATGTCTGTGACAACGTTTTCGTCTCCGGCATGACCATGGTCACCCGCTCCATCACCGAGCCAGGCGGCTATTCCTCCGGCACGGCGATGCAGACCCTGGCCGACTGGCGCAAGAGCGCCGCGCGGATTCGTCAACTGGACGACATGGCCAAACGACTTCAACAGGTAGAAAAGCGCGTCGATGCCGTGACCTCGGGCGGCCAGCCTTCATCTGATGGCTGACACCTTTTTCCTGATCAAGGCCGCGGGACTGTCCAGTGATGGTCCCGCATAGCCCAAGGTGCACGGCGCCATGCACGTGTTTCCTATCTTTACTACAGGCTTCCCCCAGAAATGATGGACATCAACGAGATTCGCGAATACCTGCCCCACCGTTATCCGTTCCTGCTCGTGGATCGGGTAGTGGAACTGGACGTCGAGGGTCAGCGCATTCGTGCCTACAAGAATGTCAGCATCAACGAACCTTTCTTCAATGGTCACTTCCCTGCGCACCCGATCATGCCGGGCGTGCTGATCATCGAGGCAATGGCTCAGGCTGCCGGCATTCTCGGCTTCAAGATGCTCGATGCCAAGCCGACGGACGGCACCCTCTACTACTTCGTCGGTTCCGACAAGCTGCGCTTCCGCCAGCCGGTGCTGCCGGGCGATCAGCTGATCCTCGAAGCGAAGTTCATCAGTTGCAAACGCCAGATCTGGAAGTTCGACTGCCAGGCCTCGGTCGACGGCAAGCCGGTGTGCTCCGCCGAGATCATCTGCGCGGAACGTAAACTATGAGTTTGATTGACCCTCGGGCAATCATCGATCCTTCGGCCAGGCTGGCCGAGGGTGTCGAGGTCGGTCCTTGGTCGATCATCGGCCCGGATGTCGAGATCGGCGAAGGAACCGTCGTCGGTCCGCATGTGGTGCTCAAGGGGCCGACCCGTATCGGCCGCAACAACCGCATCTACCAGTTTTCCTCGGTCGGTGAAGACACCCCGGACCTCAAGTACAAAGGCGAACCCACGCGCCTGGTGATCGGTGACGACAATGTCATTCGCGAGGGGGTGACCATCCACCGTGGCACCATCCAGGACCGTTCGGAAACCACGATCGGCAATCACAACCTGATCATGGCCTATGCCCACATCGGCCACGACAGCGTGATCGGCAACCACTGCATCCTGGTCAACAACACCGCGCTGGCCGGCCACGTGCATGTGGGAGACTGGGCGATCCTCTCGGGTTTCACCCTGGTTCACCAGTTCTGCCATATCGGTGCCCACAGTTTCTCCGGCATGGGTACGGCGATCGGCAAGGATGTCCCGGCTTTCGTCACCGTGTTCGGCAACCCCGCCGAAGCGCGCAGCATGAACTTCGAAGGCATGCGCCGCCGTGGTTTCAGCGAGGATGCCATCCACGCCCTGCGTCGCGCCTACAAGGTGGTCTACCGCCAGGGCCTGACCGTCGAGCAGGCTGTCATCGAACTGGAAGCCTCGGCGCAGCAGTTCCCCGAAGTCGAACTGTTCCGTCAGTCGATCCAGAATTCCGCCCGCGGCATCACCCGCTGATATGTCGGCACTCTGCGTAGCGTTGGTGGCTGGCGAGGCCAGCGGCGACATTCTCGGCTCGGGGCTGATGCGAGCGCTCAAGGCACGCCATCCTGATATCCGTTTCATCGGCGTCGGCGGTCCATTGATGGAGGCCGAAGGCCTGTCCTCCTACTTCCCGATGGAGCGCCTTGCCGTCATGGGCCTGGTCGAGGTGCTCGGCCGCCTGCCAGAGTTGCTCAAGCGTCGCAAACTGTTGATCCAGACGCTGATCGAGGAAAAACCCGATGTCTTCATCGGCATCGACGCACCGGATTTCACCCTCAATATCGAGTTGAAGCTGCGTCGGGCCGGGATCAGGACCGTTCACTATGTCAGCCCGTCGGTCTGGGCCTGGCGGCAGAAGCGGGTGCTGAAGATTCGCGAGGGCTGCGACCTGATGCTGACCCTGTTCCCCTTCGAAGCGAAGTTCTACGAAGAGCAGGGCGTGCCGGTTCGTTTCGTCGGGCATCCGCTGGCCGACACCATACCGCTGGAAGCCGACCGTCAGGCTGCGCGCCAGGCGCTGGGCTTGCCCGACGGGCCTTTGGTAGCGCTGATGCCGGGTAGTCGCGGCGGCGAGGTGGGGCGTCTGGGCGCCTTGTTCCTCGATACTGCACAGCGCCTTCGCGAACTGATCCCTGGTGTACGCTTCGTTTCGCCCTGCGCCAATGCCGCACGCCGTGCACAATTGGAGCAGATGCTGGTCGGTCGTGACCTGCCGCTGACTCTGCTCGATGGCCGCTCCCATCAGGCCCTGGCGGCGTGTGACGCGGTCTTGATCGCCTCGGGCACTGCGACCCTCGAAGCCTTGCTGTTCAAGCGGCCGATGGTGGTAGCCTACCGCCTGGCGCCATTGAGCTACTGGATTCTCAAGCGCCTGGTAAAAAGCCCTTACGTTTCCTTGCCCAACCTGCTGGCCCAGCGCCTGCTGGTGCCGGAATTGTTGCAGGATGCCGCCACTGCGGAGGCGCTTGCGCAAACCCTGGCGCCGCTGGTTGGCGATGGTGCGCAACAGACCGACGGTTTCGACCGTATTCATCGCACCTTGCGTCTGGACGCCTCGAACCAGGCTGCCGATGCCGTGCTGGCTTTGCTGGAAGATCGATAATGCAAATGGGACTTGACTTCAATCTGGTCGAAGACCTGGTCGCCGGTGTCGATGAAGTCGGCCGCGGCCCGTTGTGCGGCGCGGTGGTGACTGCTGCGGTGATCCTCGACCCTGCGCGCCCCATTCTTGGCCTCAACGACTCGAAGAAACTCACCGAAGCGCGGCGCGAGAAGCTTTTCGACGAGATCTGCGAAAAAGCCTTGAGCTTCTGCATCGCCCGCGCCGAAGTCGATGAAATCGACGAACTGAACATCCTGCATGCCACCATGCTGGCCATGCAGCGAGCCGTGGAAGGGCTGCACGTGACCCCGAAACTGGCGCTGATCGACGGCAACCGCTGCCCGAAACTCCAGGTTCCGGCCTCCCCGGTGGTCAAGGGGGATAGCCAGGTGCCCGCAATCGCGGCGGCGTCGATCCTGGCCAAGGTCACCCGCGACCGCGAGATGTCCGCTTTCGAGCTGATTTACCCGGGTTACGGTATCGGCGGGCACAAGGGCTACCCTACGCCGATACATCTTGAAGCACTGGCCCGCCTGGGGCCGACGCCGATCCATCGGCGCTCCTTCGCCCCGGTACGTGCGGCGTACGAGGCGCGCGAGCTGCTCGGCGGCCAGTCCATCCTGGTCTGAGCCCACACTTCCACCACCAGTCCGGATCACTTCGCACCGGCTGTTGTTTTGATCGGGGCCCGGTACAATCCGGGCCTTGTCGTTTTGCGCTGCTATAGGATCAACATGTCGGCTTCCTTCGTTCATCTTCGCCTGCATACCGAATTCTCGCTGGTCGACGGACTGGTGCGGATCAAGCCGCTCGCCAAGGCCCTGGCCGGGATGAACATGCCGGCGGTGGCGGTGACCGACCAGAGCAACATGTGTTCGCTGG
This sequence comes from Pseudomonas bharatica, assembly GCF_048586865.1. Lineage (NCBI taxonomy): Bacteria > Pseudomonadati > Pseudomonadota > Gammaproteobacteria > Pseudomonadales > Pseudomonadaceae > Pseudomonas > Pseudomonas bharatica. The sequence continues at coordinate 73,083 of NZ_JBMAWR010000007.1, forward strand.
TCAAGTTCTACAAGACGGCCATGGGCGCCGGCATCAAGCCGATCTGTGGCGCCGACCTGTGGCTGGCCGGCGACGACCCGGAAGCGCCCCTGGCACGTATCTGCTTCCTGGTGATGGATGCCAAGGGCTACCGCAATCTCACCGAACTGATCTCCCGTGGCTGGACCGACGGCCAGCGCAATGGCCTGGTGGTCATCCAGCGGGAATGGATCGCCGAGGCTGCAGAAGGCCTGATCGCCCTTTCCGCAGCGAAGGAAGGCGATATCGGCATGGCCCTGATGAACGGCAACGAGGCTGAAGCCGAGGCGCTGCTGCAGGACTGGATGGCGATGTTCCCCGACCGCTTCTACGTCGAGGTGCAGCGCACCAATCGCGCTGGCGACGAAGAGTATCTGCATGCCGCGGTGGCCCTGGCCGATCGCCTGGGGGCGCCGCTGGTGGCGACCAACGATGTGCGTTTCATCAAGCAATCCGATTTCGATGCCCACGAGACCCGCGTATGCATCGGTGAAGGCCGTGCCCTCGACGATCCGCGCCGTTCGCGCAACTACAGCGACCAGCAGTACCTGAAGAGCCCGGAGGAAATGGCCGAGCTGTTCAGCGACCTGCCCGAGGCCCTGGAAAACAGCGTCGAGATCGCCAAGCGCTGCAACATCACCGTCCAGTTGGGCAAATACTTCCTTCCCGATTTCCCCACGCCCAACGGCATGGGGATCGACGACTATCTGCGCCATGTTTCCCATGAAGGCCTGGAAGAGCGCCTGGCCGTGCTCTGGCCAAAGGAAACCACGCCCGACTACGAAGAGAAACGCCAGGTCTATCTGGATCGGCTCAAGTTCGAGCTGGACATCATCATCCAGATGGGTTTCCCCGGTTACTTCCTGATCGTTATGGACTTCATCAAATGGGCCAAGAACAACGGCGTGCCGGTGGGCCCGGGCCGTGGTTCGGGAGCTGGCTCGCTGGTGGCCTATGTGCTCAAGATCACCGACCTCGACCCCTTGGCCTATGACCTGCTGTTCGAGCGCTTCCTCAACCCCGAACGTATTTCCATGCCCGACTTCGACGTCGACTTCTGCATGGATGGCCGCGACCGGGTGATCGACTACGTGGCCGAGGCCTACGGGCGCAATGCGGTGAGCCAGATCATCACCTTCGGCACCATGGCGGCCAAGGCGGTGGTGCGCGACGTGGCGCGGGTACAGGGCAAGTCCTACGGCCTGGCGGATCGTCTGTCGAAGATGATTCCGTTCGAAGTCGGCATGACCCTGGAAAAGGCCTACGAACAGGAAGAAATGCTGCGGGACTTCCTCAAGACCGACGAGGACGCCAAGGAAATCTGGGACATGGCCCTCAAGCTCGAGGGTGTCACCCGGGGTACCGGCAAGCACGCCGGGGGCGTGGTCATCGCGCCGACCAAGCTCACCGACTTCTCGCCGATCGCCTGTGACGAAGAAGGCGGCGGCCTGGTAACCCAGTTCGACAAGGACGATGTCGAGGCCGCCGGCCTGGTGAAGTTCGACTTCCTCGGCCTGCGTACCCTGACCATCATCAAATGGGCGATGGAGATCATCAACCGCGAGCAGGCCAAGGCCGGCCTGCCGGATGTGAACATCGACTTCATCCCGCTGGACGACCGCAAGACCTACGAACTGCTGCAGCGGGCAGAAACAACAGCGGTATTCCAGCTCGAATCCCGCGGCATGAAGGAGCTTATCAAGAAGCTCAAGCCCGACTGCCTGGAAGACCTTATCGCACTGGTGGCGTTGTTCCGTCCCGGCCCGCTGCAATCGGGCATGGTGGACGACTTCATCAACCGCAAGCACGGTCGCGCCGAGCTGGCCTATCCGCATCCGGATTACCAGTACGATGGCCTGAAGCCCGTACTGGCACCGACCTACGGCATCATCCTGTACCAGGAACAGGTGATGCAGATTGCCCAGGTCATGGCCGGTTACACCCTCGGCGGCGCGGACATGCTGCGTCGGGCCATGGGCAAGAAGAAGCCCGAGGAAATGGCCAAGCAGCGCGGCGGTTTCATCGAGGGGTGCGTCAACAACGGAATCGACGCCGACCTCGCGGGCAACATCTTCGACCTGGTGGAAAAGTTCGCCGGCTACGGCTTCAACAAGTCCCACTCTGCGGCCTACGGCCTGGTCTCCTACCAGACTGCCTGGCTGAAGACCCACCACCCGGCTGCGTTCATGGCCGCGGTGCTCTCGGCGGATATGCACAACACCGACAAGGTGGTGATCCTGATCGAGGAAGTGCGCAGCATGAAGCTGCGCCTCGACGCGCCGGACGTGAATTTCTCCGACTTCAAGTTCACCGTGAACAACGACGGACGCATCGTCTATGGCCTCGGTGCGATCAAGGGCGTCGGCGAGGGGCCGGTGGAAGCGATCATGGAGGCGCGGGCCGCAGGTGGTCCGTTCAGCGACCTGTTCGATTTCTGCGCCCGGGTCGACCTCAAGCGCATCAACAAACGCACCCTCGACGCCCTGGTGCGCAGCGGTGCGCTGGACCGCCTCGGGCCGTTCTTCCATGACGAGATCAAGGCCTACCAGGCCAATATCGATCGCAACCGTGCAGTCCTGCTGTCGGCGATGGAAGAAGCGATCAAATCGGCGGAGCAGACCGCCCGCACCCATGACAGCGGTCACTCGGACCTCTTCGGCGGCCTGTTCGACGAGCCGGGTGCCGATGTCTACGCCAACCATCGCAAGGCCCGCGAGCTGACCCTGAAAGAACGTCTGCGCGGCGAGAAGGACACCCTCGGCCTTTATCTCACCGGCCACCCCATCGACGAGTACGAAGGCGAGATTCGCCGTTTCGCCCGCCAGCGTATCGTCGACCTGAAGCCGGCACGCGATACCCAGACCGTCGCCGGCATGATCATTGCTCTGCGGGTGATGAAGAACAAGAAAGGCGACAAGATGGGCTTCGTCACCCTCGATGACCGTTCCGGGCGGATCGAGGCTTCGTTGTTCGCCGATGCCTTCATGGCCTCGCAAGCGCTGCTGCAGAACGATGCCATGGTGGTGGTCGAGGGCGAGGTCAGCAATGACGACTTCTCGGGCGGCCTGCGCCTGCGCGTCAAGCGGGTGATGAGCATGGAGGATGCGCGCACCAACCTGGCCGACAGCCTGCGCCTGAAGCTGCACGCCGATGCACTCAAGGGCGATCGTTTGGCCTGGCTGGGCGACCTGCTCAAGCGCCACCGCGGCGCCTGCCCGGTGAGCATGGAGTACACCGGCAGTGACGCGAAGGCCCAGTTGCAGTTCGGCGAGGATTGGCGGATCGACCCGGCCGATGGCTTGATTCAGGCCCTGCGTGACCAGTTCGGCCGTGAGAACGTCTTTTTGCACTATCGATGAATTTTTAAACTCGACCTGAACGCGCCTCTCCCTTAAGGTAGGGCGCCAAACGGATCAACCGGCCGGCCGCCTGGCCGTCGACCCAAGACGGATGCCTATGAACCCGAATTTTCTGGATTTCGAACAGCCGATTGCTGACCTGCAAGCCAAGATCGAAGAGCTGCGCCTGGTAGGCAATGACAACTCGTTGAACATCGGCGATGAAATCGGCCGTCTGCAGGACAAGAGCAGCGAGCTGACCAAGAGCATCTTCGGCAATCTGACCAGCTGGCAGATCGCCCGCCTGGCGCGCCATCCGCGCCGGCCGTACACCCTGGACTACATCGAGCACATCTTCACCGAGTTCGACGAACTGCACGGCGACCGTCACTTCGCCGACGACGCCGCGATCGTCGGCGGTATCGCCCGCCTGGACGACCGTCCGGTAATGGTCATCGGCCACCAGAAGGGCCGTGAAGTGCGCGAGAAGGTTCGCCGCAACTTTGGCATGCCGCGTCCGGAAGGCTACCGCAAGGCCTGTCGCCTGATGGAAATGGCTGAACGCTTCAAGATGCCGATCCTGACCTTCATCGATACCCCGGGTGCGTATCCGGGCATCGATGCCGAAGAGCGCAACCAGAGCGAAGCCATCGCCTGGAACCTGCGGGTCATGGCGCGCCTGAAGACCCCGATCATCGCCACCGTTATCGGCGAGGGTGGTTCTGGCGGTGCGCTGGCCATCGGTGTCTGCGACCAGCTCAACATGCTGCAGTACTCGACCTACTCGGTGATCTCGCCGGAAGGTTGCGCCTCGATCCTGTGGAAAACCGCCGAAAAGGCCGCCGACGCCGCCGAGGCCATGGGCATCACTGCCGAACGCCTGAAAGGCCTGGGCATTGTCGACAAGGTCATCTCCGAACCCCTGGGCGGTGCGCACCGTGATCCGGCAGCCATGGCAGCCTCGGTTCGCAGTGAGCTGCTCGAGCAGCTGGACATGCTGAAGAAATTCGACAACGACGCGCTGCTCAAGCGCCGTTACGACCGCCTGATGAGCTACGGTCTCTGACCTGAAGCCATCTGTCAGAAATTGGGGCCGCAAAGCGGCCCCAATTGCTTTTGTCGGACCCTGAACATGACCGACCTCGTCGCCCGCCTGAAGGACAAGCTAGCCCCCTGGCAGAACGCTCCCGGCTGGTGCGTGGCCTTGTCGGGCGGTCTGGATTCCACCGTACTCCTGCACCTGCTGGCCGCCATGACGGATCGCCCGGCACTGCGCGCCATCCATGTCCATCACGGCTTGCAACCGGTCGCGGATGCCTGGCCGGAACACTGCCAGCGCCTGTGCGACTCGCTGGGCGTCGAGCTGCTGGTACGCCATGTGACAGTGGAAGAGGGCGCCAGCCTCGAACAGGCCGCGCGCAATGCCCGCTATGCCGCCTTCAGTGAAGTCCTTCGGGATGGAGAAGTCCTGCTGACCGGCCAGCATCGCGAGGACCAGGCCGAAACCCTGTTGTTGCGCCTGCTTCGTGGTGCCGGACTGCGTGGGTTGATGGCAATGCGCGGACTGCGGCAGTTGGGTGACGCCTGGCTGCTTCGGCCCTTGCTCGACAGCTCTCGTGACGAGCTTCTGCGCTATGCCCGTGATCGTGGCCTGGACTGGATCGAAGATCCGTCGAATGGCGATATCCGATTCACGCGCAATTACCTGCGACAAGAGGTGCTTCCGGCCCTGTCTTCACGCTGGCCACAGGTCAGTCGAACGCTGGCCCGTACTGCCGATCATCTCGCCGAGGCGGGCGAGTTGCTCGATGCACTGGCCTCGGGCGATCTGGCGCAGGCCCAGACGCAGGGCGATTTTCCCTGGCTCGGTCTTCCCTCCCTGCATTTACCGGGTCTGCTCCGGCTTTCTCCAGCGCGCCAGCGTAATGCCCTGCGATTCTGGCTTGCATATTTCACTCGCCTGCCCGATGCCGATCATTGGGCCGGCTGGGACGCTCTGCGCGATGCCCGTCCCGATGCTTCACCGATCTGGAAACTCGCCGATGGCGAGCTGCACCGGGCCGGTGAGCGCATCTACTGGTTGAGTGGCGAGTGGCTCGGCGCTCCCGATGGCGCGGAATGCTGGAAAGATCCACCACTGGCGCTGGAACTGCCTGGCAACGGATTCGTTATCCTGAAAGGGAATAAGCCCGGGGAGACCCTGCGAATCGCCTACCGCCAAGGCGGCGAAAGCATGCATATCGCCGGTCGCGGCCATCGCGATCTCAAGCGTTTGCTCAATGAACGCGGGGTTCCCGCCTTCGTTCGCGGCCGTTTGCCACTGCTGTTCGCCGGTGATCGACTGGTCGCCGTGGCCAACCTGCCGGACCTCGTTGATGGCGATTTGCAACTTGTGTGGCAGGTACCGACGAGTGAGCAAGGTTTGAGGTGATGGGCATCTTCGGGTAGACTACGCTCCCTTCTTGATACAGCTTCTGTGAGCCCGATTCGAGCCGCAGGAGTTGCCGATTACCAAGCAGTTTTTTGCTGGGCGATTCTCAAAATGTGTAGCGAGCTCCGTACCGGGATTTCAACCCCCGGTCTGTACAGACGCGGCAGTATTTTCGGATGCACTGTGATTGACGCAGGTGATCGGGGGCTTCGGCCTTCCTTCGCTTTCCCCGGCGGCGCAGACCGCTTTAACGCAGACTTCTAGGGTTTTTCATGACGCGCTACATATTCGTCACGGGCGGTGTTGTTTCTTCATTGGGGAAAGGCATTGCCTCGGCTTCATTGGCGGCCATCCTGGAGGCGCGGGGGCTCAAGGTCACCATGCTCAAGCTGGACCCGTACATCAACGTCGACCCGGGCACCATGAGCCCGTTCCAGCACGGCGAAGTGTTCGTCACCCACGACGGCGCCGAGACCGACCTGGACCTGGGCCACTACGAGCGGTTCATCCGCACGACAATGACCCAGAACAACAACTTCACCACCGGCCGCATCTACGAGCACGTGCTGCGCAAGGAGCGTCGTGGTGACTACCTGGGCGCCACCATCCAGGTCATCCCGCACATCACCGACGAGATCAAGCGTCGCATCATCAAGGGTGCCGGCGATGCCGACGTGGCCCTGGTCGAGATCGGCGGCACCGTCGGCGACATCGAGTCGCAGCCGTTCCTCGAAGCCATCCGTCAACTGCGCGTCGAAGTCGGCTCCAAGCGCGCGATGCTGATGCACCTGACCCTGGTCCCGTACATCGCCACCGCCGGCGAGACCAAGACCAAGCCGACCCAGCACTCGGTCAAGGAACTGCGCTCCATCGGCCTGCAGCCTGACGTGCTGATCTGCCGTTCCGACCATCCGGTTGATGTGTCGTCCCGTCGCAAGATCGCCCTGTTCACCAACGTCGAAGAACGTGCGGTCATCTCGCTGGAAGACGTCGACACCATCTACAAGATTCCTGCCGTGCTGCACGCCCAGGGCCTGGACGACTTCGTCGTCGAGCGCTTCGGCCTGCAATGCAACGGTGCCGACCTCTCCGAATGGGAAAAGGTCGTCGATGCCAAGCTGAACCCCGAGCACGAAGTCACCATCGCCATGGTCGGCAAGTACATGGAACTGCTTGACGCGTACAAGTCGCTGATCGAAGCGATGAGCCACGCCGGCATCCAGAACCGTACCAAGGTCAACCTGCGCTACATCGATTCCGAAGACATCGAGAACCAGGGCACCGGTCTGCTGGAAGGCGTTGATGCCATCCTGGTGCCGGGCGGCTTCGGTCTGCGCGGCGTGGAAGGCAAGATCACCGCCGTCCAGTACGCTCGCGAGAACAAGGTGCCGTACCTGGGTATCTGCCTCGGCATGCAGGTGGCGGTCATCGAGTTCGCCCGTAACGTCATGGGCTGGAAGGACGCCAACTCCACCGAGTTCGATCGCAACAGCGGCCACCCGGTCGTTGGCCTGATCACCGAGTGGGCCGATGCCACCGGCGCCGTGGAAACCCGTACCGAAGCGTCCGACCTGGGCGGCACCATGCGCCTGGGCGCCCAGGAATGCCAGCTGGAAAGCGGCTCCAAGGTTCACGACTGCTACGCCAAGGACGTGATCGTCGAGCGTCACCGCCATCGCTACGAAGTGAACAACAACCTGCTGCCACAACTGGTCGAAGCCGGCCTCAAGGTTTCCGGTCGTTCCGGCGACGGTGCACTGGTGGAAGTGGTCGAGTCCCAGGATCACCCATGGTTCGTCGCCTGCCAGTTCCACCCCGAGTTCACCTCGACCCCGCGTGACGGTCATCCGCTGTTCAGCGGCTTCGTCAAGGCGGCCCTGGCGCAGAAGAACAAGGCCTGATCCATGACCCAGAAGATCATTCGCGTCGGTAACATCGAGATCGCCAACGACAAGCCGTTCGTCCTGTTCGGCGGCATGAACGTCCTGGAGTCCCGTGACCTGGCCCTGAAGGTCTGCGAGGAATACGTGCGGGTTACCGAGAAACTCGGTATCCCCTACGTGTTCAAGGCCAGCTTCGACAAGGCCAATCGCTCGTCGATCAATTCCTACCGCGGTCCCGGCCTTGAAGAAGGCCTGCGGATCTTCGAGGAAGTGAAGAAGACCTTCGGCGTTCCGGTCATCACCGATGTGCACGAGCCTTACCAGGCCGAAGCCGTGGCCAAGGTCTGCGACATCATCCAGCTGCCGGCCTTCCTCTCGCGCCAGACCGACCTGGTGGTGGCGATGGCCAAGACCGGTGCGGTGATCAACATCAAGAAAGCCCAGTTCCTTGCCCCCCAGGAAATGAAACACATCCTGACCAAGTGCGAGGAAGCGGGTAACGACCAGTTGATCCTCTGCGAGCGCGGTTCCAGCTTCGGGTACAACAACCTGGTGGTGGACATGCTCGGCTTCGGCATCATGAAGCAGTTCCAGTACCCGGTGTTCTTCGACGTGACCCACGCCCTGCAGATGCCGGGCGGTCGTGCCGATTCGGCCGGCGGTCGTCGTGCCCAGGTCACCGAACTGGCCCGTGCCGGTCTCAGCCAGGGCCTGGCCGGCCTGTTCCTCGAGGCCCACCCGGACCCGGACAACGCCAAGTGCGACGGTCCCTGCGCCCTGCGCCTGGACAAGCTGGAGCCTTTCCTGACCCAGCTCAAGCAACTGGATGACCTGGTGAAGAGTTTTCCGACGGTAGAAACCGCATAAGCTGCGTTTCTCCGGTAAAGTACCGCCCGTTTCACCCCTGACCTCGCGGTCGGGGGTTCTCCGCGTCAGGCCTGCCCGTGCCCCGTGCCTGCGAAAGAGCGGATTCTTCAAGCTGCGTTGTTTTCGTCAATTCTGGAGTGCTTACAACAATGGCAAAAATCGTCGACATCAAAGGTCGTGAAGTTCTCGACTCCCGCGGCAACCCGACCGTGGAAGCGGACGTGCTGCTCGACAACGGCATCATCGGCAGCGCCTGCGCGCCGTCGGGTGCTTCCACCGGCTCCCGCGAGGCACTGGAGCTGCGTGATGGCGACAAGAGCCGTTACCTGGGCAAGGGCGTGCTGAAAGCCGTCGCCAACATCAACGGCCCGATCCGCGACCTGCTGCTGGGCAAGGACCCGGTAGACCAGAAAGCCCTGGACCGCGCCATGATCGAGCTGGACGGTACCGAGAACAAGGCCAAGCTGGGCGCCAACGCCATCCTCGCCGTGTCCTTGGCCGCTGCCAAGGCTGCCGCCCAGGACCAGGACCTGCCGCTGTACGCGCACATCGCCAACCTGAACGGCACCCCTGGCCAGTACTCCATGCCGGTACCGATGATGAACATCATCAACGGCGGCGAGCACGCCGACAACAACGTCGATATCCAGGAGTTCATGGTCCAGCCGGTTGGCGCCAAGACCTTCTCCGACGCGCTGCGCATGGGCACCGAGATCTTCCATCACCTCAAGGCCGTGCTGAAGGCCCGTGGCCTGAACACTGCGGTCGGTGACGAAGGCGGTTTCGCGCCTAACCTGTCCTCCAACGAAGACGCCCTGGGCGCCATTGCCGAAGCCGTGGCCAACGCCGGCTACAAGCTGGGCACCGACGTGACCCTGGCTCTGGACTGCGCCGCCAGCGAGTTCTTCGAAGACGGCAAGTACAACCTGTCCGGTGAAGGCAAGTCGTTCGACGCCGAAGGTTTCGCCGAGTACCTGAAAGGCCTGACCGAGCGCTTCCCGATCATCTCCATCGAAGACGGTCTGGACGAGTCCGACTGGGCTGGCTGGAAAGTCCTGACCGACAAGATCGGCGACAAGGTTCAACTGGTCGGTGACGACCTGTTCGTGACCAACACCAAGATCCTGAAGGAAGGCATCGACAAGAAGATCGCCAACTCCATCCTGATCAAGTTCAACCAGATCGGCTCGCTGACCGAAACCCTGGAAGCCATCCAGATGGCCAAGGCCGCTGGCTACACCGCGGTGATCTCGCACCGTTCGGGCGAAACCGAAGATTCGACCATCGCCGACCTGGCCGTAGGTACTTCCGCTGGTCAGATCAAGACCGGTTCGCTGTGCCGTTCCGACCGCGTATCCAAGTACAACCAGCTGCTGCGTATCGAAGAGCAACTGGGCGCCAAGGCGGTATACCGTGGTCGCGACGAGTTTCGCGGCTAAGCGATAGATGGTAAAAAGACAGCACCGTGAAACCCAGGGCTTTGTCCTGGTGTCTTTCACGGGCGCTGCGAATGCTTGAATCACAAAGCCTGGCTTCGGTCAGGCTTCGTGCCATCAGCCCTTCGCACACGCGGTCTTTCGCCACTGGATGTCCTGATGCGTAGTCCTTACTGGTTGTTCCTTGTCCTTCTCGCACTGCTCGGTGGCTTGCAGTACCGGCTGTGGGTGGGCAATGGCAGCCTGGCCCAGGTGGCCGAACTCAAGCAACAGATCGCCGACCAGCACGCCGAGAACGAGCGTCTGCTGGAGCGCAACCGCGTGCTCGATGCCGAGGTGCTGGAATTGAAAAAGGGCATGGAAACCGTCGAAGAGCGGGCCCGCCACGAATTGGGAATGGTGAAGGAGGGTGAAACCCTCTACCAACTGGCCCAATGAGCACGTCCCTGCCTGCCTTCTGGGCAGTGATCCCCGCCGCCGGCGTGGGTGCGCGCATGGCCGCCGACCGGCCCAAGCAGTACCTGCAACTGGGCGGATGCACGATTCTCGAACACAGCCTCAACTGTTTTCTCGACCATCCCTCGTTGAAAGGGGTGGTGGTCAGCATTGCTGCTGACGATCCTTTCTGGCCCGGCCTCGCCTGCGCCAGCGACCCACGTATACAGCGCGCTGCCGGTGGCCGCGAGCGTGCCGACTCGGTGCTCAGCGCCCTGTTGCTCCTGCATGCGCAAGGGGCGGCGGACGGCGATTGGGTACTGGTCCACGATGCTGCGCGGCCCAACCTGTCGCGTGATGACCTGGATCGCCTGCTCCTGGAACTGGCGGATGATCCGGTGGGCGGACTGCTCGCCGTTCCGGCCCGGGATACCCTCAAGCGCGCCGATGCCCATGGTCGGGTCGAGGTCACGGTCGATCGCAGTACCATCTGGCAGGCCTATACCCCGCAGATGTTCCGGCTTGGCGCCTTGCACCGGGCCCTGGCCGACAGCCTCGTGGCGGATGTGGCGATCACCGACGAAGCGTCTGCCATCGAGTGGTCCGGCCAGGCGCCGCGGCTGATCGAAGGGCGCAACGACAACATCAAGGTTACCCGTCCCGAAGATCTGGAATGGCTGCGTCAGCGCTGGTCCCAGCGCTGCTGAAGCAGGATTTGCGCAATCGACGCGGACCTGTGGGAGCGGGTTTACCCGCGATTACGTCGGTGAACTCACTGCCGCAATCGCGGGTAAACCCGCTCCCACAGGTCTTTGCCAAATCAATGAGTTATGTATTCTGATATTCCGGTCTCAGCGCCAACCCTTCGCGCAAGTGATCCACCAGCTTGCGCACCTTCGGCGACAGGTGCCGCTGCTGCGGATACAGCGCCCACACCGCGGTGTTGGGCGGCTGGTGGGTTTCCAGCAGCGACACCAGGGCGCCGCTGCCCAGGTGCTCCAGCACGTAGTAGTCCGGCAACTGGCACAACCCCATGCCCTGCAAGGCCGCGTCGAGCACCGCCTGCCCGCTGTTGCAGCGCCAGTTGCCCTGAACCCGCTGGGTGACTTCCCGCCCATCCTGCTGCATTACCCAAATATCGGAGCTGCCGATCAGGCAGTTGTGTCGCGCCAGTTCGGACAGGCTGTGCGGGCGGCCATAACGATTCAGGTAATCCGGCGAGGCGCACAGGTACATGCGCCGTGGCGCCAATCGCGCAGCTACCAGCCGTGACTCCTGCAAGCGACCGAGACGGATCGCCAGGTCCATGCCTTCGTGGAGCAGGTCAAGGGTGTTGTTGGTCAGCTCGATATCCACCCTCAGTTGCGGGTATTGGCTCATGAAACTGGCAACCAGTGGCGCGATGAAGCGTTCGCCGTAGGCGACTGCGCAGGTCATGCGCAACAGCCCCTTGGGCTCGCTGGTCAGGTCGCCCATGGCGCGCAGGGCTTCCTCGCGGCCGTCCTGCAAGCGCTGGCAATGCTGGAGAAAGGTCTGGCCTGCCTCGCTCAGGGTGACGCGGCGGGTGCTGCGGTACAGCAGGCGGGTTTGCAGGCGCTCTTCAAGCCGCGCGACCTGGCGGCTGATGTGGGAGGAGGACACCCCAAGGCGGTCGGCGGCTGCCGTGAACTGCCCGGATTCGGCCACGGCGACGAATTCGTCTATGCCTTCCCAGCGGCTACTCATTGATTATCCCTGTGTGGCAATAATGTTTTGTCTTTGGCCGGATTATTCATCAAAAAGCCTTGAATTACACTGGCTGTCTGAAATGTCCTTTCATTGGAGAAGATTGATGATCAAGTCCCGTGCCGCCGTAGCCTTCGAGGCCAAGAAACCGCTGGAAATCGTCGAAGTCGACGTAGCCATGCCCAAGGCCGGTGAGGTGCTGCTGCGCGTGGTCGCTTCCGGTGTCTGCCATACCGACGCCTACACCCTTTCCGGTGCCGATCCGGAAGGCATCTTCCCGTCGATCCTCGGTCATGAAGGCGGTGCAATCGTCGAGGCCGTTGGCGAGGGCGTGACCTCCCTGGCCGTGGGCGATCATGTGATCCCGCTGTACACCCCGGAATGCGGCAAGTGCAAATTCTGCCTGTCGGGCAAGACCAACCTGTGCCAGGCCATCCGCGCCACCCAGGGCAAGGGCCTGATGCCGGACGGCACCACGCGCTTTTCTTACAAGGGGCAGCAGCTCTTCCACTACATGGGCACGTCGACATTCTCCGAATACACCGTGCTGCCGGAAATCTCCGTGGCCAAGATCCAGAAGGAAGCCCCGCTGGAGAAGGTCTGCCTGCTCGGTTGCGGCGTGACCACCGGTATCGGCGCGGTGCTTAACACCGCCAAGGTCAAGCCAGGTGACACCGTGGCCATCTTCGGCTTGGGCGGCATCGGCCTGTCGGCCATCATCGGTGCGGTCAAGGCCAAGGCCTCGCGCATCATTGCCGTGGACATCAACCCGGGCAAATTCGAGATCGCCCGCCAGCTCGGCGCCACCGACTGCGTCAATCCGAAGGACTACGATCGTCCGATCCAGGAAGTGATCGTCGACCTCACCGATGGCGGCGTGGACTTCTCCTTCGAGTGCGTGGGCAACGTCAATCTGATGCGTGCGGCGCTGGAGTGCTGCCACAAGGGCTGGGGCGAGTCGGTGATCATCGGCGTGGCGGGTGCCGGCCAGGAAATCGCCACCCGTCCGTTCCAGTTGGTGACCGGCCGCGTCTGGCGCGGTTCCGCCTTCGGTGGCGTGCGTGGTCGCAGCGAGCTGCCGAGCTACGTCGAGATGTCCGAGAAGGGCGAGATCCCGCTGGATACCTTCATCACCCATACCATGGGCCTGGAAGACATCAACAAGGCCTTCGACCTGATGCATGAAGGCAAGAGCATCCGCAGCGTCATCCACTTCTGAGGTCGCTCATGAGCCTGGAAAACATTTCCTGCCAGAAAAGCTTCGGTGGCTGGCACAAGCGTTACCGTCATCGCTCCGACGTACTGGGCTGCGACATGGTTTTCGCCGTATACCTGCCACCGCAGGCCGAGCAGGGTGGCAAGCTGCCAGTGCTGTATTGGCTGAGCGGGCTGACCTGCACCGACGAGAATTTCATGCAGAAGGCCGGTGCGCACAAGCTGGCCGCCGAGCTGGGGCTGATCATCGTCGCGCCGGACACCAGTCCGCGGGGTCCCCAGGTGCCGGGGGATCCGGACGGTGCCTGGGACTTCGGCCTTGGCGCCGGCTTCTACGTCAATGCGATCCAGCAACCGTGGGCAGCCAACTACCGCATGTACGACTATGTGGTGGCCGAACTGCCGGCCCTGATCGAGGCGCATTTCCCGGCTTCGGACAAGCGCTCCGTCAGCGGTCATTCCATGGGCGGGCACGGTGCGCTGGTTTGCGCCTTGCGCAATCCCGGGCGTTATTCGTCGGTGTCGGCCTTTGCGCCGATCAGCAACCCGATGGATTGCCCTTGGGGGCAGAAGGCCTTCAGCCGCTACCTCGGTGAAGACCGCGCGCGTTGGCGCGAGTGGGATGCCAGTGTGCTGATCGCCCAGGCCAGCGAGCGCCTGCCGCTGCTGGTGGACCAGGGTGATCGCGATGATTTCCTGGAAAACCAGCTCAAGCCGCAGGTGTTGCAACAGGCTGCGCAAGCTGCGGGCTATCCGCTGCAACTGCGTCTGCAGCCAGGCTACGACCACAGCTACTACTTCATCGCCAGTTTCATCGATGATCACTTGCGGCATCATGCCGCAGCGCTGGGTGTAGAGCGCGCTTGAGGCGACAATTCAAGCCCAACGCCCGGCAAAGCAGGTAGAATCACGCCCTGACTCAATCAGGGCGTTTTTTTATGCGTATTGGCCACGGCTACGACGTGCACCGCTTTGCGGAGGGCGATTTCATCACCTTGGGCGGCGTGCAGATCGCGCACAAATACGGGCTGTTGGCCCATTCCGACGGCGATGTGCTGCTGCACGCCCTGAGCGATGCCTTGCTCGGCGCTGCCGCACTGGGTGACATCGGTCGTCATTTCCCCGATACCGATCCGCAATTCAAGGGCGCCGATAGCCGCGTGCTGCTGCGTCATGTGGTCGCCATCGTCCAGGCCAAGGGCTGGAAGGTCGGCAATGTCGACGCCACCATCGTCGCCCAGGCGCCGAAGATGGCACCGCACATCGAACGCATGCGCGAGTTGATCGCGGCCGACCTGCAGGTCGGGCTCGACCAGGTCAATGTCAAGGCCACCACCACCGAGAAGCTCGGTTTCACCGGTCGTGAGGAAGGTATTGCGGTACACGCCGTCGCCTTGTTGCTGCCAGCATGAACGAACTCGAACTGCTCGGCCCGCGCGCCAGCGGGCCGGCGCTGGGCAGCGCGGTACTGAAAGCGGTGGCGGAGGATTTCCAGGTCGATGAAGTGCTGGACATCCCGCTGTCCGGCCAGGGCGAACACCTGTGGTTGTGGGTGGAAAAGCGCGATCTCAATACCGAGGAAGCTGCCCGCCGCCTGGCCCGTGCCGCCGGTGTGCCGCTGAAGACCATCAGCTATGCCGGCCTCAAGGATCGCCAGGCCTTGACCCGCCAGTGGTTCAGCCTGCATCTGCCGGGCAAGGCCGATCCCGATTTCACTGCCGCCGAAAATGAAAGCTTGCGCATCCTCGAGCGCACCCGGCATTCACGCAAGCTGCAACGCGGTGCCCATTCGGCCAACGGCTTCACCCTGCGCCTGACCCGGCTCCAGGCCGATCACGCCGCGCTCGATGCCCGTCTCGAACGGCTGCGCGCCCAAGGCGTCCCGAACTACTTCGGGGCGCAGCGCTTTGGTCATGACGGAGGCAACGTCGAGGAGGCGCGCCATTGGGCCGAACGCAAGGCGTTGCCGGAGCAGCGCAACCTGCGCTCGCGGTTGCTGTCGAGCGCGCGTAGCTACCTGTTCAACCGTGTCCTCGCCCAGCGTGTCGAGGATGGCAGTTGGCAGCGTGCGCAGATCGGCGACCTGTTGGCGTTCACTGATAGCCGTAGCTTCTTTCCGGCAGGTGAGTCGGAATGCAGCGATCCTCGCCTCGGCATTCTCGACCTGCATCCCACCGGTCCGCTCTGGGGTGAAGGGCTTCCAGCCACGCAGGGCGCGGCCGGCGCCCTCGAACAGCGTGTCGGCGAGGAGAATCCGGCACTCTGCGAATGGCTTGGGCACGCCGCGATGAAGCAGGAACGACGCATTCTGCGACTGCCCATTGGTCGGCTGACGTGGCATTATCCCGAGCCTGATATCCTGCAACTGGAATTCGTCCTTCCGGCCGGATGTTTCGCCACCGTGGTGGTGCGCGAACTCGTCGATCTGGTCCCGGCAGGGCAGACGGACAGCCCATGCGTATTCTGATTTCCAATGACGATGGCGTTCTCGCGCCCGGACTCGCTGCGCTCCACGGCGCGCTGGCGGATTATGCCGAGTGCGTGGTGATCGCCCCGGACCAGGACAAGAGCGGTGCCAGCAGTTCGCTGACCCTCGACCGTCCGCTGCATCCGCACACCCTGCCCAACGGCTTCATCAGCATCAACGGCACCCCGACCGACTGCGTTCATCTCGGCCTCAACGGCTTGTTGCCGCAGCCCCCGGACATGGTTGTGTCGGGGATCAACCTGGGGGCCAACCTCGGCGACGACGTTCTTTACTCCGGAACCGTGGCTGCAGCGCTGGAAGGGCGTTTCCTCGGCAATACCTCGTTTGCCTTCTCGCTGTTGTCGCGTCTGCCCGACAACCTGCCGACAGCCGCCTACGTCGCGCGCAAGCTGGTCGAAGCGCACCCGCGCCTGGAGTTGCCGCCGCGAACCGTGCTCAACGTGAACATCCCCAACCTGCCGCTGGATCATATTCGCGGTATGCAGCTGACCCGCCTGGGGCATCGTGCTCGCGCCGCCGCACCGATCAAGGATGTCAACCCGCGGGGCAAGGAGGGTTACTGGATCGCGGTTGCCGGTGATGTCGAGGATGGCGGGCCGGGTACCGACTTCCATGCGGTCATGCAGGGGTATGTGTCGATCACCCCGCTGCAACTGGACCGAACCTTCAATGATGCCTTCGATCGCCTGGATGGCTGGCTGGAGGGTGTGCTCTGATGCGCGATCAGGACGATATGATGCGCCGCGGTATCGGCATGACCTCCCAGCGCACCCGCGAGCGGTTGATCCAGCGCCTGTGCGAGGAAGGGGTCTCGAACCCGCGGGTACTGGATGTACTGCGTCGCACACCGCGGCATTTGTTCGTCGATGAAGCACTGGCGCATCGCGCCTATGAAGATACTGCCCTGCCGATCGGCCATAACCAGACCATCTCGCAACCTTTCATGGTTGCGCATATGAGCGAGGTGCTGCTGGAAGCAGGTCCGCTGGACAAGGTCATGGAGATCGGCACCGGCTCCGGCTACCAGACCGCCGTATTGGCGCAACTGGTGGAGCGCGTGTTTTCCGTGGAGCGGATCAAGGTGCTCCAGGATCGGGCCAAGGAACGCCTGACCGAACTGAACCTGCGCAACGTGGTGTTTCGCTGGGGCGACGGCAGCGAAGGCTGGCCAGCCCTGGCGCCCTACAACGGCATTATCGTTACCGCAGTGGCGCCGGAAGTTCCCCAGGCATTGCTGGACCAGCTGGCTCCGGGCGGGCGTATGGTGATTCCGGTGGGGAATGTCGGGGAAGTGCAACAACTTCTGCTGATCGTGCGCGAAGAGCACGGTTTTTCCCGACGGGTGCTGGGAACGGTACGTTTCGTTCCGCTGCTCAACGGCACACTCTCCTGACGCTTCTTTATTTTCGCGAGTGGCGAATTCTCGGCGTGGCGTCAGGTCTATGAGGCGGATGCCCCCTGTCCGGAGCGGCAACCGTTCACGTTTTGCGTTTGTATATCGCGCGCAAGTGTCCGGTGCATGGTTATAATTGCAACATTATTGCATTTTCAAACTCGATCACCATTTAAGGGAGCGGCGGGTGAGTTCAACAGTCATTCGGCAGCGTATGGGTCTTTCAAGCATCAGGCTTCTGGTGGTTGCACTTGCCGTTGGCATGTTGGTGACGGGTTGCTCCAGCACTTCTTCTTCTTCCAGTGGCGCACGGGTCGTGGACCGTAATAACGCAGCGCCCAAGCGCCCTGCGGTAACTTCCGGGCAATATGTGGTGCGTCCTGGTGATACCTTGTTCTCCATCGCCTTCCGTTATGGCTGGGATTACAAGTCCCTGGCTGCGCGCAACGGCATCGAGCCGCCCTATACCATCCGCCCGGGCCAGGCGATCCGCTTCGACGAGCCATCCTCCGGCTCTTCCCGTGTCGTGACTTCCACTTCTCCGTCGAGCAAGACCACGGTTACCCGACGTCCGGCCGGTACGCCGCCGCCAGCGAAAAGTACCAGCACGGCAGCGACTACACCGGTGGTGACACCCTCCACGGCGCCGACCCAGGTTCCCGCAGCAGAGCGCTCCAGCGGTGGCTGGGCATGGCCGGCGAACGGCGTTCTGATTGGAAAATTCGCTTCAAACGGTAGTTTGAATAAAGGCATTGATATCGCCGGAGATTTGGGACAGCCTGTTTTTGCTGCCGCTGATGGTTCGGTGGTGTACGCCGGTAGTGGTCTACGGGGCTACGGTGAACTCGTAATCATCAAGCACAACGAAACCTACGTGAGTGCTTACGGTCACAACCGTAGGCTTTTGGTTCGGGAGGGACAGCAAGTCAAGGTAGGGCAGACAATTGCCGAAATGGGGTCCACGGGCACCGATCGCGTGAAGCTTCACTTTGAAATTCGCCGCCTGGGTAAACCGGTAGACCCGTTGCAGTTCCTGCCAAACCGTTGATTGTTGATTCCGGCCTGTTCCTTAGCGTAATGGGGACAGGCTCTAGCGATGCCATGGACAAGGTACGCTCGAGTCTGAGTTCGAACTCAGCAAAGGACTATAACAATGGCTCTCAGCAAAGAAGCGCCGGAGTTTGACATCGACGATGAGGTTCTTCTCATGGAGACCGGCATCGTTTTGGAAACGGATGTGGTGTCAGACGAACCTGCTGTACCTTCGGTTCGGACCAGAGCCAGACAGGGCTCTTCGCTAAAACAGCACAAGTACATCGATTACACCCGGGCACTTGATGCGACTCAGCTTTATCTCAATGAAATCGGTTTTTCCCCGCTGCTGACGCCTGAAGAGGAGGTTCATTTTGCGCGCCTGTCGCAAAGTGGCGATCCTGCAGGTCGCAAGCGGATGATCGAGAGCAACCTGCGCCTGGTGGTGAAGATAGCCCGCCGCTACGTGAATCGGGGGCTTTCGCTGCTCGACCTGATCGAGGAGGGCAACCTGGGGCTGATCCGTGCGGTCGAGAAGTTCGACCCGGAGCGTGGCTTCCGGTTCTCCACCTATGCAACCTGGTGGATTCGCCAGACGATCGAGCGGGCGATCATGAACCAGACCCGCACCATCCGCCTGCCGATTCATGTGGTCAAGGAGCTGAACGTCTATTTGCGTGCGGCTCGGGAGCTGACCCAGAAGCTCGATCACGAACCCTCCCCGGAAGAAATCGCCAACCTGCTGGAAAAACCGGTGGCCGAGGTCAAGCGTATGCTCGGCCTGAACGAGCGGGTGTCCTCGGTAGACGTATCCCTCGGGCCCGACTCGGACAAGACATTGCTCGATACCCTCACGGACGATCGGCCAACCGATCCGTGTGAGCTGCTGCAGGACGACGATCTGTCCCAGAGCATCGATCAATGGCTGAGCGAACTGACCGACAAGCAGCGTGAAGTGGTCATCCGTCGTTTCGGTTTGCGTGGTCATGAAAGCAGCACGCTCGAGGATGTCGGCCTGGAGATCGGCCTGACTCGCGAGAGGGTGCGGCAGATCCAGGTCGAAGGGTTGAAGCGTCTGCGCGAGATTCTGGAAAAGAACGGCCTGTCCAGCGAGTCGCTGTTTCAATAACTAGAACGTTCGCCTTGCACGCAAACGCCCCGACCAGATCGGGGCGTTTGCGTTTGTATCTGAGGATCGTCAGTCAGTTCTGTCAGCGGTGAGTCTTTTTGCGTAAGCAATCGCTTACAGCGTATGTAAGCGATTGCAGTAAAGAAGCGTAAAAACTGCCTTGCTTGTGATTGGAATATTTTCTAACTCTATGAAAATAAAGAATTTTATTTTCTGCTCAGGCTACCCAGCTGTCTTTTTTTGAGAGCCATTGCCAGTTGCGACGAGCGTTCTACGCGTTAATATTTGCCCTGTGTCTACGGACTGACACAGGTTGTCAGGATGACGACCAAGGACATCGCAGGATGCGATTCATCAGGATGATGATAGGGAATACAGGGACTACGGAAAAAATGTGGGCGGGTCAAACCGCCCCTTTTTTTTGCCCGGTGAAAATGAAAAAAGGCCCGCGAGGGCCTTTTTCGTTGGTCGGGAGCGAGTCCGGGACTTAGCGCTCCAGATCCTTGATTTTGCCTTTGACGCCGTCGAACTCTTCGGCATCCGGCAGTGCGTCTTTCTTTTCGGTGATGTTGGGCCAGATCTCTGCCAGCTCGGCGTTCAGCTCGATGAATTCCTGCATGTCGTCAGGGACTTCATCTTCCGAGAAGATGGCTTGGGCAGGGCATTCAGGCTCGCACAGCGCACAGTCGATGCACTCGTCCGGGTGAATGACCAGGAAGTTCGGGCCTTCGTAGAAGCAGTCCACCGGACAGACTTCTACGCAGTCGGTGTACTTGCACTTGATGCAGTTGTCGGTGACGACGAAGGTCATTTCTAATTTTCTCCTCAGGCGACGGCAGCGATGCCCTTTCCAGTCAGGGCCGCTCGGTCTGGTAGGTTGCGGCGAGCCAGGCTAATAACTCGACGCTCCGCCAAACCGCGCGGGATTCTAGCAGCTTGTGAGGCCGCGCGTTATAACAGAGTCTTCAGTTCATAGAGCATTTCGATAGCTTGGCGCGGGGTCATGTTGTCCACGTCGAGCTTGCCGATCTTCTCTATGGCCGGATGGGGCAGGCTGGCGAAGAGATCGCTCTGGTGCGGGACGGCTGGCGCGCTGCGACTGTTGGTCGCGGCCTTGGGCACATCATGGGGCAGGCTGGAAGTCTCCAGGCGGCCCAGGTGTTCGCGGGCGCGCTGGATCACCGGCGTCGGCACGCCAGCCAGCTGCGCCACTGCCAGGCCATAGCTCTGGCTGGCCGGTCCGGGCAGGACGTGGTGCAGGAAAACGATGCGCTCGTTGTGCTCGGTGGCATTCAAGTGCACGTTGGCCACCAGCGGTTCGCTTTCCGGCAATACGGTCAGTTCGAAGTAGTGGGTAGCGAACAGCGTGTAGGCGCGCAGCTGTGCCAGGCGCTCGGCGGCAGCCCAGGCCAGCGAAAGGCCATCGAAGGTGCTGGTGCCACGGCCCACTTCGTCCATCAGCACCAGGCTGCGATCGGTGGCGTTGTGCAGGATGTTGGCGGTTTCGCTCATTTCCACCATGAAGGTGGAACGGCCACCGGCCAGGTCATCGCTGGAGCCGATACGGGTGAAAATGCGGTCCACCAGCGACAGTGTGCAACTGGCCGCCGGCACGTAGCTGCCGATATGGGCGAGCAGCACGATCAACGCGGTCTGGCGCATGTAGGTGGATTTACCGCCCATGTTCGGGCCGGTAATGATCAGCATGCGGGTGCTGTCGTCCAGGGCCAGGTCGTTGGCCACGAAGGGACTGGTGAGGACCTGCTCGACCACCGGGTGACGTCCCTGGCTGATCTGCATGCACGGCTCGTCGACGAAGGTCGGGCAGTTCAGGTCCAGGGTTAGCGCGCGCTCGGCCATATTGCTCAGCACGTCCAGCTCGGACAGCGCGGCGGCGGTGTCCTGCAGCGGTGCCAGATGGCTGATCAGGGTTTCCAGCAACGCGTCGTAGAGCATCTTTTCCCGCGCCAGGGCGCGGCTCTTGGCCGACAGCGCCTTGTCTTCGAAGGTTTTCAGCTCGGGCGTGATGAAGCGCTCGGCGCCCTTGAGGGTCTGGCGGCGGATGTAATCGGCCGGGGCCTGTTCGGCCTGTTTGCTTGGCAGTTCGATGAAGTAGCCGTGGACGCGGTTGTAACCGACCTTGAGGTTGGCCAGGCCGGTACGGGCTTTCTCCCGGGCTTCCAGATCGATCAGGAACTGCCCGGCGTTTTCGCTTATCGACAACAGCTCGTCGAGCTCGGCATCGTAGCCGGCCTTCAGTACGCCGCCGTCGCGGATTACCGCAGGCGGGTTGTCGATGATTGCCTTGTCCAGCAGGTCGGCCAGCTCCGGATAAGTACCGGCGATGGCTGCCAGGCGCGCGAGATGCGGTGCCTCCAGCTCGGCCATGGCGTTCTGCAGCTCGGGCAGGGCGCCGAGGGCATCACGCAGCCGTGCCAGGTCGCGGGGACGGGCATTGCGCAGACCGATACGGGCGAGGATCCGCTCGATATCGCCGATATCCTTCAATTGCGGTTGCAGTCGCTCGAAACGGTAGTTGTCGAGCAGGCAGCGGATCGAACCCTGGCGCGCCTGGAGCACTTTCAGATCGCGCAGCGGGCGGTTCAGCCAGCGGGTCAGCAAGCGGCTACCCATGGCAGTCTGGCAGCGATCGATCACCGACTGCAGGGTATTGTCGCGACCGCCGGCCAGGTTGACATCCAGTTCCAGGTTGCGGCGGCTGGCGCCATCGAGGATGACAGTGTCGTCCAGGCGCTCATGCTTGAGGCTGCGCAAATGGGGCAGGGCGGTCCGCTGGGTTTCCTTGGCATAGGTCAGCAGGCAACCGGCAGCACCGATGGCCAGGGTCAGCTTGTCGCAACCGAAGCCTTTCAGGTCCTGGGTCGCGAACTGCTGGCACAGGCTCTTGCGCGCGGAATCGCGATCGAAATCCCATGGCGCGCGACGGCGGGAACCGCGGCGTTTTTCAGCCGGCAGGCCCTGTGGCCAATCGTCCGGAATCAGCAGTTCCACCGGATTGGTCCGCTCCAGCTCGGCCAGCAGGTTTTCCCAACCCTTGAGTTCCTGCACGGTGAAATTGCCGCTGGTGATATCCAGCACTGCCAGACCGAACAAGCGTTCGTCGCCGAGCACCGCCGCGATCAGGTTATCACGGCGCTCGTCCAGCAGCGCCTCGTCGCTGACCGTACCCGGAGTGATGATGCGCACCACCTGGCGCTCAACGGGCCCCTTGCTGGTAGCCGGATCGCCGATCTGCTCGCAGATCACCACCGACTCGCCCAGCTTCACAAGCTTGGCGAGATAACCTTCAAGCGAGTGGAAGGGAATACCGCACATGGGAATCGACTGGCCTGCCGACTGGCCACGCGCAGTCAGGGTGATATCCAGCAGTTTCGCGGCTTTCTTCGCATCTTCGTAGAAGATCTCGTAGAAATCGCCCATGCGGTAGAACATCAGCTGGTCCGGATGCTGGTTCTTCAGCTTCCAGTACTGCTGCATCATCGGAGTGTGTGCGGAAAGATCGGACATTCAAGGCCTTGGAGCAGGGTGTCGTCGAAAGGGTATGAAACGGCTAATAGTACAGGGATTCTCCAGCAGGTGCCGAGACCGAAGGGCGACGGGTCTGCATCAGGCTGCGTCGACCTTGGCCGGCCTGTGGGTCGATGCATTTTTGCAATTGCATTTCCATTCAACCCTCGGCACTATGCACGCCATGCACAAGCGCAATGTAGCAACCGTCCTTAAATCACTGCTGGATCGCCACGGAATCTCCGCCACGGAGCTGCACCGTCGTACCGGCGTGCCTCAATCTACCCTGTCGCGGATTCTCAGCGAGAAGATCGTCGATCCTTCGGACAAGCATGTGTCGAAGATCGCCGGGTACTTCGGGGTGAGCACCGATCAGTTGCGCGGGCGCGCCGAGCTGGGCGACAGCCAGGTGCCCGAGCGGGAGCCAGGGCACGATGAATTGCGCGATATCAGCCTGTGGGACGATGAAACCCCCGTCGAGGACGACGAGGTGTCCGTTCCTTTTCTCCGTGAGGTCGAGTTGGCAGCAGGATCAGGAAGATTCGTCATCGAGGAAAGCGAACGCGCCCGCCTTCGCTTTGGCAAGCGCAGCCTGCGCCATAACGGGGTGCAGTTCGACCAGGCCAAGTGCGTGACGGTGCGTGGCAACAGCATGCTGCCGGTGCTGCGTGATGGCGCCACCGTGGGGGTCAATACGGGCAAGTGCTCGATTGGCGACATCATCGATGGTGATCTCTATGCCATCAATCACAATGGCCAGCTCCGCGTAAAACAGCTGTATCGCATGCCCACCGGCATCCGTCTGCGCAGCTTCAATCGCGACGAACATCCCGACGAGGACTACAGCTTCCAGCAGATGCAGGAAGAGCAGATTTCCATCCTCGGCCATGTGTTCTGGTGGGGCATGTACGCCCGCTGATCCCTTCACGAGTTATCGAAAACCCGCTTCGGCGGGTTTTTTTTCGCCTGTCGGAAACTGCCTGGAGGCAGGTAGGACAAGGCTTCCATGCATTTAAGCAAATCCCTATGTGCAAATTTTTCCAAAAATGCATTGACTGTATATGCATACATGCATATCTTTTGTCTCAAGCCGGTCAGACACCGGCGACGAGAAAGGCAGCGATGAACAGGCCTCGACTGTTCAGAGGGTTGGCAACTGGCCCGGGTGTGCAGCGTAAAGCACCAGAAGCAGTTATCCGGCGGGCAGGTGGCCGCGGTCGGAGTCAACAATTCGAAGCGCAGATGCCCAGCGCACCAGTAGTGGCGGGCATCTCTACGACGCATTACTGAAAAGCCCGGGGCATGCCCGGGCTTTTTGGAATGCCGAGTGAACACTCGGTCCCATTCCCCGTTCGGCACGACGCCGTGCGGGAAACAGAAAGGAGGCAGGACCGTGACAAGCGAACAACAAACGCTACTGGAAATGCCGATCTGGCTGGTGATCGTCCTGGCGCTGCTGGGCGGGGTTTCCGGCGAGATGTGGCGAGCGGACAAGGCAGGGGCGCGCGGCGGCGCCCTGCTCAGGCGATTGGTACTGCGTTCGGGGGCCTGCATGGTCTGCGGCGTATCCACCGTGATGCTGCTGTACGCCAGCGGCCTGTCGATGTGGGCGGCCAGTGCCCTGGGCTGCCTGACCGCCGTAGGCGGCGCGGACATCACCATGGGGCTGTACGAGCGCTGGGCCGCCAAGCGCCTGGGGCTCGGCACCGACAGCAAGGAGAGATCATGAGCGACCTCGATGCATTGCATCAGGCCATCAGCGCAACCATCCACGCGGCGATGCCGCAACTGGCGACGGTCGGCAGCTATGCCGGCGTGCAACAGGACACACCGCTACCTGCGTTGTTTCACGGCATCGTCGATATAAAGCCGGGCGCCGATCCTGTGGACGGTCATTCCCGGCTCGTAGCCACGTTCGAAGCCCGTATCAGCTGCGATGGGCAGGCGGCGCTGGACGCCGTGATCCTGGCGACACAGTTGATGGTGCTGCTGCGCAAGCAGTACTGGGACATCGATTTCGTCGAGGAAGCCGTGGCCATCCAGGCGATGCCGACGACCACCTCATCCTCGACCTGGACGGTGCAATGGCAACAGGCGCTGCACCTCGGCGAGGTGCAATGGCTCTGGCCGAACCAGCCGCCCGGGTCGTTGGTAATTGCTTTCGACCCTGACACCGGACCAGAACATGAGAGCGGCTACAAGGCCCCGGAGGATTTCGCATGAGCTACGTCAGCGCTATGCACGACCGCATGATCGCCGGCCTGCTGATTCCCTGCCGGGTGGTTGCAGTCGATCTCGCGGCGGCACGGGTACGGGTTTCCGACGGCGCCGGCTGGACCAGCGCCTGGTTGCGCTGGCACAGCCATGCTGCCGGCAAGGCCAGGCATTGGCGGGCACCGAGCCTGGACGAGCAAGGCATGCTCATCAGTCCCAGTGGCGAACCGGCCCAGGGCACCTTCATACCCGGCCTTTATGGCAACGCCGGCAGCGCGCCGGACAACCGCGAGCATGTCGAAACCTGGCGTTTCGACGATGGCGGCTCGCTGGTCTACGACTGGCAAGCCAGTGCCTACACCGTCGAACTGCCCCGCGGCAGCATCACCCTCAAGGTCGGCGGCACCACGCTGACGGCCACCCCCGATTCCATCACGCTGACCTCTGGCAGCCTGACCTTGAATGGCCCGGTGCAGATCAACGGCGCGTTACAGGTAACGGGAAATATCCACGGCGGCGGCACGATCATCGATACCGCAGGCAACACGCCGAACCACAAGCACTGAAGCCCGCCTGCTGCGGGCTTTTTCATGCCACGGAGGAACGCCATGGCGCCCACGAACAAGTATTTCGCACCCGGCGTCCGCGCCGCGGTGCACAACCCCAATCAAGTACAGGAGTAGCGCCATGATCGGAATGGATCGCCGCTCTGGTCAACCGCTCTCCGGTCTCGCCCACCTGCGCCAGTCCATCGAGGACATCCTGACCACACCGCTGGGCAGCCGGCGCATGCGTCCCGACTACGGCAGCAAGCTGCGCCGCTTCGTCGACCTTCCCGTCAACGAAGGCTGGAAAAGCGCGGTACAGGCTGAAGTAGCCAGGTCGCTGGTGCGCTGGGAGCCTCGCCTGAAGCTGGAACGGGTGCGGGTGATTGCAGTGGTGAACGGACAGATCAGCCTGCAACTCACCGGGCAATACATGGGTGACAGCCAGATCCTGGAGGTGACGGCATGAGCATCGTGAACCTTTCGGCGCTGCCCGCGCCGCAGGTCCTGGAAGACCTGGATTTCGAGGACATCTTCCAGGCTGACCTGGCGACCTTTCGGGCGCACATGGGCGACAGCTGGACCGCGCAACTGGAAAGCGACCCGGTGACCAAGCTGTTGGAGGTCGGTGCCTATCGCACCCTGCTCAACCGGGCTCGGGTCAACGATGCGGCCAAGGCACTGCTGCTGGCGTATGCGCAGGGTAGCGACCTGGACCAACTGGCCGCCAACGTGCAACTGCAACGCCTGGTGGTACGTGCCGCTGACCCGAGCACCGTGCCTCCAACCGAGCAGGTACTGGAAGAAGACGACGCGCTGCGCGAGCGCATCGAACTGGTCTATGAAGGACTGACTACCGCTGGCCCGCGCAACAGCTACATCCTGCACGCCCGCAATGCTTCCGGCCAGGTCGCCGATGCCACGGCTGAAAGCCCGTCGCCGGCTGTGGTGGACGTGACGGTGCTCAGTTTCGACGACGACGGCGTCGCCAGCCCGGAACTCCTGGCTCAGGTCGCCGCCTACCTCAACGATGACGAAGTACGGCCGGTGGCAGACCGCCTGACTGTGCGCAGCGCCGAGATACTGCCCTACCGGATCGACGCGATCCTGCACATGGCCAGCAATGGCCCGGAAACCGAGGCGACCCTGGTCGAATGTCGACGCCGCCTGCAGGCCTGGATCAATCCTCGCCGGCGTCTCGGCGTGGAAGTCGCCCGCTCGGGGATCGACGCCCAACTGCATATCAGCGGTGTTGGCCGTGTCGAACTGGTCGACTGGCAGGACATCCGTCCGAGCAAGGGCCAGGCGGCCTGGTGCACGGGGTTCAACGTCATCGCGGGAGGCTGAAATGACCAGTCTCCTGCCACTTAACAGCACGTTGCTGGAGCGGGCGCTCGAAGAGGCCTCTGCGCAGGTGACCGAGATTCCCCTGCGTACCCTGTACAACCCCGACACCTGCCCCGCGCACTTGCTGCACCAACTGGCGCTGGCCTGGTCGGTGGACCGTTGGGACGAGAACTGGCCGGAATCGGTCAAGCGCGCGGTGATCCGGGGTTCGTTCAGCGTCCACGCTCGCAAGGGCACCTTGGGTGCGTTGCGGCGGGTGGTCGAACCGTTCGGCTACCTGATCGAAGTCGCCGAATGGTTCAACACCGTACCGCCGGGAGTGCCGGGCACCTTCGCGCTGAAGATCGGTGTTTCCGAGTCCGGTATCAGCGAAGAAACCTACGACGAACTCACCGCGCTGATCGACGACGCCAGGCCGGTAAGCCGGCATCTGATCGGCCTTGCCATCACCCTCGACAGCAAGGGTTACCTGCGCAGCGCCCTCGGCCTCAGCGAAGGCGACGTCATCGACATCTACCCGCCTGCCTTGCGCGATATCGAGGTTCGCGGCAACCACGGCTTCATTGGCCGTGATCATCAAATCGAAACCCTGGACGTTTACTCATGACTGACCAGAACAGCCAGTTCTTCGCGATCCTCACTGCGGTGGGGGAGGCCAAGCAGGCCAATGCGAATGCCTTGGGCGTGGCCTGGACCTTCGCCCAGATGGGCGTTGGCGATGCCAACAATACCGACCCGGTGCCTTCGCGCACCCAGACCAGACTGATCAACGAGCGCCGTCGGGCGCCACTCAACCAGCTTTCGGTGGACCCGAAGGATGCCAGTATCATCATCGCCGAGCAGGTGATTCCGCCGGACGTCGGCGGTTGGTGGATCCGCGAGATCGGCCTCTACGATGCGGCCGGAGACCTGGTTGCCGTGGCCAACTGCGCGCCGAGCTACAAGCCGCTGCTGGCGCAAGGCACCGGCAAGACCCAGGTGGTGCGGTTGAACCTGGTGGTGACCAGTACCGCCAACGTGCAACTCAAGATCGACCCGGCCGTGGTGCTGGCGACGCGGGAGTATGTCGACAGCTCGATCATCAGCGTGCTGCCGAAGAACAAGGTGGCCGGCACCTACACGAAGGTGCGGATCAATGATCGCGGCGTGGTACAGGACGGGTCCAACCCGACCACGCTGGCCGGTTATGGCATCACCGATGCCATGCCCAAGGGGGCAGGGGGGCTGCTCAGCCAGGCTGGCGCCGTTCAAGGCCGTATCAGCGCGATCCCTGAAACCCGCTTCATTTCGACTATCGCAGCCACCGACGATCGACCGACGGGAATTACCTACGCGGCCGGTCTGCACGTTACATGGGGGGGAGGCGAACAGTGCGTGGACTTTCTCGGCGCGCTGAACGGACAGGAGGAGTTCTTCGTTCGTACCTGCTACCAAGGCGCTGGTACGTTCCGAAAGCTCTGGACCGAGGCGAATTTCACCCCGGCACTCAAGGCCAACCTCGCCAGCCCGACGTTTACCGGCACCCCGCGAGTGCCAAACGCTGCGTCCGGCACGTCGACCGATCAGGTTGCCAGCACCAAGTTCGTCATGGATGCGATGGTTGGAAAACTCAACGTGGCGGATGCCCAGATGACCGGCGTGCCGACCTGTTCCACGGCGAATCTCGGCAATAGTTCGTTCCAGGTGGCCAATACGGAGTTCGTCCAGAACACGCTCACTGCCAAGGTCGCTACTCAGGCACAAGTCAATGCCGGTACAGATGACGCCACGATCGTCACGCCGAAGAAACTTCGTTGGGGCTTCTCGTCGTCCTTTGGAACCAATAGCTACATTGCTTTCCCGAGCTGGCTGGGTGGATTGGTCATCCAGTTTGGTACCGGCCCGAATGTCACGGACAACACTACCATTTCCTTCCCCATCGCCTTTCCGACCAAGTGCCTGGCTTTGCTGGAGCATGACCGGACCGGGACTGGCGGAGCCACCATGACATTCTGGCAATTCCGCGACGTTACGAGCACTGGCTTCAACGCATTGAATATCGGTGCCTACAACCGCAATGCGAGTACATGGGTCGGCGCCTCAGTGCTTTCAGGATGTGTATGGTTCGCCATTGGTTACTAGGAGATCACCGTGAAACGTTTTTATAGCTGCAGTACCGGAGCTACCTATCTGGAAGGGCTGCATAGCGACATTCCGCAAGATGCGGTCCTTATTTCGGACGATTGCTATGACCAGGTCATTCGCAACCCCGATCCCTCGAAAGTCCGCGATCACGACGAGCAAGGCTTGCCTGTCCTGGTCGAGCGCCCACCGCTATCGGTGGGGGAACTCGCCGCAATCGAGCGTGCCTGGCGGGACCGTCAGCTCAATGAAACGCAATGGCTCGTCGCGCGCTACAGCGAAGAGCGCAGCCTCGAGCTGACCACGTCGAATTCGCTTGAGGAGTATTCCGCATTGTTGGAATACCGGCAGCACCTGCGCGACTGGCCTGCTTCCGAGGCATTCCCCGACAGTGAGCAGCGGCCTGAAGCGCCGCTTTGGATCTCTCTTCAAACCCAATGAAGCCCCGCACCGCCGGGGCTTTTTCTTACCCGCAACACACTACGAAGGCCCCGCACCGACGGGGCCTTTTCACATCTGGAGAAATATCTATGAGTGGATTCTTCCACGGCGTTACCGTTACCAACGTCGACACCGGTGCGCGCAGCATCGCGCTGCCGTCTTCTTCCATCATCGGCCTGGTCGACACCTTCACCGAAGGCCCGACCGCCACGGCCAAGGCCAACGACTTGGTGTTGATCACCAGCGAGCGTGAAGCCGTTGCCGCGTTCGGCGCCGATGCCGCCATTACCAAGTCCTGCCAGGCTGTCTTTGCCCGGGCCAAGGCGGTCATCGTCGCTTGCGGCGTGGCCAGGCTGAGCGATGCCGCCGAGCAGACCTCGGCGATCATCGGCGGCGTCGAGGCCAACGGCAAGCGTACTGGCCTGCAGGCGCTGCTCGACGGCAAGAGCCGTTTCAACGCCCAGCCACGTCTGCTGGTGACCCCGAAACACAGTGCCACCCAGGCTGTCGGCACCGCCCTGGTGGCCTTGGCCGACAAGCTGCGCGGCCTGGCCATCATCGACGGTCCGGGCACCACCGACGAGGCCGCACTGGCCTATGCGGAAAACTTCGGCGCCAAGCGCGCGTTCATGGTCGATCCGGGCGTGCAGTACTGGGACACCGGCGCCGACGCCACCGTCGATGCACCGGCCTCGGCCTGGGTCGCCGGTCTGTTCGCCTGGACCGACAACGAATACGGCTTCTGGGCCTCGCCATCGAACAAGGAGTTCGTCGGCATCACCGGTACCACCCGTGCCGTGGAGTTCCTCGACGGTGATGAAAGCTGCCGGGCCAATCTGCTGAACAACGCCAACATCACCACCATCATCCGTGATGACGGCTTCCGCCTGTGGGGCAACCGTACCCTGTCCAGCGATCCGAAATGGGCCTTCGTCACCCGCGTGCGGACCATGGACATCGTCATGGACGCGATCCTCTACGGCCACAAATGGGCAGTTGACCGCTCGATCACCGCGACCTACGTCAAGGACGTGACCGAGGGCCTGGAGAACTTCATGCGCGACCTGAAGGCCCAGGGCGCGATCATCAATTTCGAGGTCTACGCCGACCCGGACCTGAACACCGCCAGCCAGCTGGAGCAGGGCAAGGTCTACTGGAACATCCGCTTCACCGACGTACCGCCTGCCGAAAACCCCAACTTCCGCGTCGAGGTCACCAACCAGTGGCTGACCGAAGTCCTCGACCAAAACGCTTAAGGAGAACAACAGATGGCAATGATTCCGCAAACCCTGGCGAACCTGAACCTGTTCGTCGATGGCGTCAGCTTCCAGGGCGACGTCACCAGCCTGACCCTGCCCAAGCTCGCCATCAAGGTCGAGAGCCACCGTGTCGGTGGCATGGATACCGCGATCGAGATCGACCAGGGCATGGAGGCGCTGAGCGCGAGCTTCAAGACCACCGGCGTTCGCCGTGAAGCGCTGAAGTTCTTCGGCCTGGCCGACAGCTCGGCATTCAACGGCACGTTCCGTGGTGCATTCAAGGGCCTGAAAGGGGCGATCACGCCGGTGGTGGTGACCCTGCGCGGCATGCTCAAGGAGGTCGAGATGGGTGACTGGAAAGCCTCCGAAAAGCCGGAGACCAATCACGTCGTGTCCCTGACCTACTACAAGCTGGAGATCGATGGCCGGCTGCTGTACGAGATCGACCCGCTGGGCATGAAGCGCGTGGTCAACGGCGTTGACCAGCTCGCCGCCCAGCGTACCGCCCTCGGCCTCTGACACAAGGACAAGCTCGTATGAAGCAAGCAACGAAGGTACCCGCCTGGCTGACCGTCAGCGCGGACAGCGTGGTGGTTAAGTTGAGCCGCGCCACCGAGGCCAACGGCATTCAGGTCGACAGCCTGTCGCTGCGGGCGCCCACGGTGCGTGACCTGCGCGCCGCGCAATCGGGCGGTGCCGACGACGAAACCCGGGAGCTGAACCTGTTCGCCTCCCTCGCCGAAGTCGCTGTCAAGGATCTGGAAGGCCTGGCCCTGAAGGACTACAGCCGTCTGCAGGCCGGCTATTTTCGCCTGGTGCAGGACGACGAGCTTTGATCCCTCGCGTCAGAAAGCGGCAGCGAAGCGGCTCGCCAGAGAGCTGAATTTCTCTGCCACCGAGATCATGACCATGTCGTATTCCGACATGGTCTGGTGGCTCACAGAGTGAGCCGGTTTGCGCGCATGGAGGACATATGGCGGGCGAACTGAAAGTCCAGATAAACATAGGAGGTGCCGTCGAACCTGTCCTTGGCCAGGTCTTCGACCTGGTCGAGGCCCAGGTGGTGCGGATCGAGTCGTTGGCATTGCGCATCGGCGAGGCTCTGAGGCGCGCCACCGAGCAGGCGTTACCGCTTGCCTCGGCCTTGAGGATGACCAACGACGCGGCGGCGGAGTCGGCGCAGAAATGGCAGGCCTCCCTGGGGGAGATCGGCAAGAGGTTGTCCACCCAACTGGAGACCTTGCCCAGGTTGACCAAATCCTACGACGAGCTGGGCAAGGCCATGGGGGCCGTGCGTTTTCCGGCTGCCGGGCAGTCATCCGGCAGGGAGGATGCGCAGGAACGGGTTAACGATGCATCCCGAACCGTCCTGCAGTCGGCGGACGGTGCAGTGGATCGTTTCGCCACCTACGAGGGCATCGTCAGCAAGCTGGTGATCCAGGGAGAGAAGGATCCCGCGCAGCGAGAGGTACAGAGGGCAAGGATCGAGGCGCAGATCGGCAGGATGACCTATGGCACCAGCCTGAGCAAAACCGAAGCGGCCAGCCAGCTCCTGGGCATGTTCGATGCCGGCATGGGCCTCAACGCGCTGGTGCCGGAGGGGCGTCTTGCCGCCAGGTTCAGCGATGGCCAGCAGGTGAGCGAAGGCGTGACTGCCGGACTGTTTCGTACCCTTTCCCCGGGGCAGGGCAGCGATGGGCTCGAACGCCTGCTCAATACCCTTGTCGGCCAGGCTGGCACCGGATCGCTTGGCATTTCCCAGACAGCCGAGGCGATCACGCGGCTGCTTCCGCAAGTGGGAGGAGATCCGCAGGACGCCATTCGTCTCTCGGCGATTCTTCAACAGGAATCCGGCAAGACCGGGAACTACAACGACATCGTCAGCAATTCCAAAGCGCTCTTTCTCGAGTACCAGCGCGAGAGAGGCAATTCCGCGGCCGACATGGGCCGGTACGGCCAGGCGTTCATGCCGTCGAGCGCCAAGGGGACGACCCCGAACTACATCGAAAATGATCTGGCGGACCGCCGTCAAACGCTCGAGTGGCAAGGCAAGGCGCAGCAATCCGCCAACGACGGGGTCTCGGTTGCGGTAGGCGGAGCCCTGGCACCCCTCTACTCGCAATGGACCTCCCTGATGACCACCGGCGCCAACATCCTGGGCACGGTGGTCGAGCAGTTGGGCGCGGTGGTGACCGTGCTTGGCGGGGTCGTGGTGGGTGGGGCCGCTTTGCTGACCTCGTTCGCCGCGCTGGCCAAGGGCAAGGCATTGCTGGAGGCGGTACGGACGGTCGCGGGACCGCGCGGCAAGGTGCTGGCGGAGGCCGCTGCGACGGTGTTCAAGCCGGCACCCGGGGCGCCTGGGTGGCGCGCGCGTGTCGGGCAGGCTGTGGCCAAGGTCGGGACGCTTCTGCCAGAAGTTCCGCGCCCTTCCAAGGTGCCGCTTGTGTCGAAACTCTTGGGCGGCGCCCTGGCGGTAGCAGGCAGCGCGGCCATGGCGATCAATACTTACCAGAACGCCGAAACCGGCCGGGAAAAAGCCGAAGGCTATGGTGAGGCCGCGGGGGCATTGGCCGTGGGCCTGCTTGGCGCGTTCCTCGGGCCTGTCGGGGCGCTAGCCGGTGGTTACATCGGTGGCAAGCTCGGAAAGGTTGCGGGGCGCAAGGTCAATGAACTCTGGGGCGACGAGGCCAGGCCGGATACGTCTGGCGCCAGGCCTCCCCTGGCGGAACTGCCCGGGGCGGATGCCGGCAAGTTGCTGACGGTCGTCAAGGCGCCCGAGGCGGCTGCCCTGTTGCTCAAGGCGCCCGGCGAAACGGTTGATCCGGGGCAGGGCGCTCGTCCTTTGGCACCGGTCATCCCGTTCCGGGGCGCGAGGATCGACAGCCCCAATCCGGCGATTGGGCAACCGGCAGGTGAGCGACCTCCCTTGCCTCTGAAAAGCGGTGACGTGGTCCGCTCCTTGGGCGAAGCGGTTCCGTCGGCTGCCGGCTTGCCGGCGCCCTCTGCTTCCGCGCCCGTGTCGATCACCACCAGCATGCCGCAGCATTTTGCGGTGTCGCCCACCATTGCCATCAATATCCAGGGCAGCGTGACCGACCCTGCCGAACTGGTTCGGATCCTGCAACCGGAGATCCAGCGCCTGTTCAACGGCTACGCCGCGCAGGCCAACAGCGGCGGACATATCTGGGACACACCTGCCGTCACCTTTGTCGCCTGAGGAGCAATCATGGCTTATATGGAATCGATGCAATCCAGCCTGCGCTCACTGGTAGCGGCGGGCGAGGCCGGGCGGCGCAGTGCCGATGAAATGCTGGGGCCCTTGAATGGCGCCGTCAGCGATATCACCGGTGCGGCCACCGAGCTGGAAAACCTGCCCTTCGTGGGCGAAATCATCGGCAAGAAGCTGCAACGCACCCTGCGCGCCATCGAGGTGGCGCAATCGACGGTGGGGACGGTTGCGGCGACGTACAACCGGGCGGTCAGTGTCATAAGCGAGGTCGAGGGCCGGCTGGAGAGTTTCTCCGAGCAAGCCGGCAAGGCCGCCGCAGCGATCAACCGGGTTGCCGGCAAGGTCAGCCCGTCGCTGGGCGCGA
Source organism: Pseudomonas bharatica (assembly GCF_048586865.1). Taxonomy (NCBI): domain Bacteria; kingdom Pseudomonadati; phylum Pseudomonadota; class Gammaproteobacteria; order Pseudomonadales; family Pseudomonadaceae; genus Pseudomonas; species Pseudomonas bharatica. Next base: position 107,521 of record NZ_JBMAWR010000007.1, read on the forward strand.
TCCTGCCGACCGGCGCTTTCGCGCCCCGGACGACCCCGGCGGAAGAAGCGGTCAAGCCCTTTCCACACCTGCTGGTTCTGCAACCGCTGGAAAACGGCGCGGAAGCTTTTTACTTCAACCTTGATACCGCAGCGTTCAACCAGTTCAAGCGCACCAAGGCGTTCAACTGGGCCGGTCAGGATCGCCTGTCGCGCAGCAGGGCGCAGCAGGCCGTGGCCATGGGGGATGACAAGATCACCCTGGAAGGCGCGGTCTTTCCTTCCTTCAAGGGCGGGCTCGGTCAACTGGAGCGCCTGCGCAGCATCGGCCAGCAACTGAAGCCCTTCAGCCTCACTACCGGCTACGGGGAGATCCTCGGCAACTGGTGCCTGGTCAGCGTGACCGAAGCCCAGGACAGCTTCCTGGCAGGCGGCATCCCGGGCAAGCAAGCCTTCACATTGGAGTTCGTGAGCTATGGCGACGATATGCCGAACCTCTGAAGGGGATCTGCTCGATACCCTGTGCCAGCACTACTACGGGCATCTGCGCGGCAGTGTCGAGGCGGTGCTGGCAGCCAACCAGGGCCTGGCCGACGAAGCCCAGCCGTTTCGCGCTGGCGTGCTGATCAGGCTGCCGGTGTTGTCCGGCGCCAGCGACTCCACGCTCATGCTGTGGGATTGAGTCATTTGCAGTGTCAGACCCCGCCTCGTGCGGGGTCTGCTTTTTCGGGAGCCTGAACATGCAACCTGTGTTTCGCATCATCGCCGACGGCGAGGACATAACGGCGCTGATCAACGACCGTGTCCTGCTCCTGCGTACTACCGACAAGACGGGGATGGAGTCCGATGACTTCGAGCTCAGGCTCGATGACCGTGACAGTGCCCTGGCCCTGCCGGCGCGGGGAGCGCAACTGGAGGTCTACCTCGGCTATTCCGGTCAGGAGCTGACACGGCTGGGGCGCTATACGGTGGATCAGATCGATCTCAGCGGACCGGCCCAGACCATGGAAATCCGCGGCAAGGCAGCGGATATGCGCGGGACCGGCAAGACCATTCGCAGTGGTAGCTGGGAGAACAGGACGCTGCAGCAGATTGTCCGCGACATCGCCGCGCGCAATGGCTGGCAGCCACAGTGCCCGGTGACCACCGCCATTCCTCGGGTCGAACAGGTCAAGGAATCGGATTTCAACTTTATTACCCGCATCGCGCAGCAATACGGTTGTACCGCCAAGATCGCCGACGGTGCGCTGTTGGTGTTGCCCCGCCAGGCTGGCAAGAGCGCCAGTGGCAAGGACCTCGGGGTGGTCGGGGTAGCGCTGCATGATGTGCGCCGCTGGAAGTTCCAGTTGAAGGACCGGGCTACGTACAAGGCGGCCCAGACCCATTACCAGGACCCGGCCAGCGGCCAGCAGCAGGCCGTCCGGGTGGAAAACGAAGACAAGCCCGATGATGTCGGTGCGGTCTTTACCGAGCGGCATATCTATCCGAACAGAAGCGCCGCGGAACAGGCAGCCAAGGCCCGTATGGAGGCCTTCAAGCGCAGTACCGCCACGGTGTCCCTGGAAATGGCCGGACGCACCGACCTGTTTGCCGAGCGCATGCTGCGGGTGCAGGGTTTCAAGGATGGGCTGGATGGCGATTACCTGATCGACACGGTAACCCAGACCTTCACCGTTTCGGGTTGGGACACCACCGTGCAATGCAACGGCACCAACCAGGGCAAGTCCACGGCGAAAAGCCAAAAGACCCGGCAGAGCAAGCCGCTCAAGGTTACGCAGAGCAAGGAGCCCAAATGAACCTGACAGAATCCGAGCTGTTCCGCATCTATCCCAACGCCCGCACCTCAGCGGGCGTTTTCGTTGCGCCATTGAATGCTGCCATGGCGCACTGGTCCATCGACACACCACGCCGCATGGCCGCCTTTCTCGCCCAGATCGGTCACGAGTCCGGGCAACTGCGCTACGTGAAGGAACTGGGCCAGGACCACTACCTGGCGCGCTACGACACCGGCACCCTGGCCCTGCGCCTGGGTAACACCCCCGAGGCCGACGGCGATGGTCAACTGTACTGCGGCCGCGGCCTGATCCAGATCACCGGACGCAACAACTACCGTGCCTGCAGCATGGCGCTGTTCCAGGACGAGCGCCTGCTGGCGCGTCCGCAGATGCTTGAGGAACCCCAGTGGGCGACGGAGTCTGCCGCCTGGTTCTGGCATTCGCGCGGGCTCAATCGCTTGGCCGACCTGGGCGAGTTCAATCGCATTACCCGGCACATCAATGGCGGGCTCAACGGGCTGGAGGATCGCCTCAAGCTCTGGGCCCGGGCACGGGAGGTGCTGTGTTGACCGGTGCACGGCTGATCGCGCTGGCCCTGTTGGTGCTGGCGGCCTGCGCGCTGACCTGGCAGGTCCAGGCCTGGCGTCATGAGCGGGCCATGGCCGTGCGCGAAAACGAATACGCCGACGAGCGTCGGCAACAGGCCGAGGCCTTTGCCGCACGGTTGCAGGATGAGCAGGGCCGTCGCCTGGCCCTTGAACAACGCATCCAGTCCGCTGACCAGGCCCATTCCCGGGAGCTTATCGATGCCCGACAGACTCAGGCGCGCCTGCGCGACCGCCTGGCTACTGCTGATCTGCGGTTGTCAGTCCTCCTCGCCAGCGACACCGACTCCACCATTGTGCCTGCCACCACCCCCGCCGGCGGCCTGGTTCATGGCCCCTCGCGAGCCCGACTTGACCCGGCGCATGCTCAACGAATTATCGCCATCACCGCCGACGGCGACGAAGGATTGATCGCCCTGCATGCCTGCCAGGCCTACGTACGCGCACTGGCCTTCTGAGTGGTGTAGGGTAGGGCGGTTTTCCCAAGGAGCTTGCCATGGACCCGATCACCGTTCTTTCCATCCGCCTGGGCGGACGTCTGCGTCATTTCAATGCCCAGGTCACCACCGCGGAGTCCTGCACCGGTGGCGGCATCGCCGAGGCCATCACCCGCGTGCCCGGCAGTTCGGCCTGGTTCGAGGCTGGCTACGTGACCTATTCCAATGCGCAGAAGACCCGTCAGTTGCAGGTGCCGGAAGCGCTTTTCGACCAGGTCGGCGCGGTCAGCCAGGAGGTGGTCGAGGCCATGGTCCGCGGCGCCCGTGCTGCCAGCGGCGCGCGGTTCGCCGTGGCGGTCAGCGGCGTGGCCGGGCCCGATGGTGGTTCAGCCGCCAAGCCGGTGGGCACGGTATGGCTGGCCTGGGCCGACGGCGAGCACGTCAGCAGCGAGCGCCGGCACTTCGACGGCGATCGCGAAAGCGTGCGCCGACAAACGGTAATAGCCGCGCTAGAGGGCTTGTTACAGCTTGGTGCGGAGTAATTCACGAATCGGGGGTAGGCGGAAACAAAACCCTGTGGAATAATACTGGCTACTTATACAGTTGTTTCTGGCCGTCAGGCCCTATCGATTACGTGAGGACTTCAATGGACGACAACAAGAAGCGTGCCTTGGCTGCGGCCCTGGGTCAAATCGAACGTCAATTCGGTAAAGGCGCGGTCATGCGCATGGGCGACCATGAACGTCAGGCGATCCCGGCCATTTCCACCGGCTCCCTGGGCCTGGACATCGCCCTCGGCATCGGCGGCCTGCCAAAAGGCCGTATCGTCGAGATCTACGGTCCGGAATCGTCCGGTAAAACCACCATGACCCTCTCGGTCATCGCCCAGGCCCAGAAAGCCGGCGCCACCTGCGCCTTCGTCGACGCCGAGCACGCGCTGGACCCGGAATACGCCGGCAAGCTGGGCGTCAATGTCGACGACCTGCTGGTCTCGCAGCCGGACACCGGTGAGCAGGCCCTGGAAATCACCGACATGCTGGTGCGCTCCAACGCCGTCGACGTGATCATCGTCGACTCCGTCGCGGCCCTGGTGCCTAAGGCCGAGATCGAAGGCGAGATGGGCGACATGCACGTGGGCCTGCAGGCCCGCCTGATGTCCCAGGCCCTGCGCAAGATCACCGGCAACATCAAGAACGCCAACTGCCTGGTCATCTTCATCAACCAGATCCGCATGAAGATCGGCGTGATGTTCGGCAGCCCGGAAACCACCACCGGTGGTAACGCCTTGAAGTTCTACGCCTCGGTGCGCCTGGACATCCGTCGTACCGGCGCGGTGAAGGAAGGCGACGAAGTGGTCGGCAGCGAAACCCGCGTCAAGATCGTCAAGAACAAGGTCGCGCCTCCGTTCCGTCAGGCCGAGTTCCAGATCCTCTATGGCAAGGGCATCTACCGCAACGGCGAGATCATCGACCTGGGCGTGCTGCACGGTCTGCTGGAGAAATCCGGCGCCTGGTACAGCTACCAGGGCAGCAAGATCGGCCAGGGCAAGGCCAACTCGGCCAAGTTCCTTGCCGAGAACCCGGAAATCGCCGAGACCCTCGAGAAGCAGATCCGTGAAAAACTGCTGAACCCGGGTGCCGTCGATGCTGCCGGCAAAGCCGCAGCAGAAAACGAATCTGCGGAAGACATGGCCGACGCTGACGCCGACTTCTGAGCCCGCGCATGTCCGTTGTACTCGACACCCCCGTCGCCGTCAGGCGGACAGCCATGGACCTGCTCGCACGCCGCGAGCACGGTCGAGCCGAGCTGACGCGCAAGTTGCGTCAGCGCGGCGCCCCTCCTGAAATGATCGAGCACGAACTCGACCGCCTGGCGGACGAGGGGCTGCTGAGCGAAACCCGTTATCTGGAAAGCTATATCAGCTCACGGGCGCGTTCGGGCTTTGGACCCTCGCGTATTCGCGAGGAGCTGACCCAGCGCGGCCTACCTCGGGGCGATGTCGAGCAGGCATTGCGTGACGCCGACATTGATTGGCAGGTACAACTGGTTGATCTCTGGCAGCGCAAGTTTTCCGGTCAGTTACCGAGTGACCCACGCGAGCGGGCCAGACAGACCCGCTTCCTGGTCTATCGCGGTTTTTCCATGGAGAGGGTCGGCCGCCTGCTCAGCGGCCGAAGCTTCGACGATTGATGGCGCTCAGGTGACCCTGGATGGTTGCCGTGTGCGCTGTGCGGCAGGCATGGATGGCTGGGATTCACGGTTTTCCGGCAGGTTGATGAAGTCCACCAGTTCCCGCAAACGGCCCTGATCGCGTCCGTTGAACGCAAATACCAAACGGTGCAAATGGCTGAAACCGGCCTCGTCCTGTTCCGGCCCTGTATAGCCGTGCTGACTGAAATCTCCGCTAAGGCGCAGGTCGGCAAAGCTCTCCTGCATGTCCAGCAGTGCCGCTTCGCTCAGGGGATGCTGCATACGAATCACGAACTGGTTTTTCAGCCAGCGACTGGAGTGATAGTTGGCGTAGAACTGGTTGATCTCGGCGACCGCCTCTTCGGCGCTGTTGACCAGACGTACCAGTTTCATGTCGGTGGGCAGGATGTAGCGGTTTTCTTCCAGTTGTCGCTTGATGAAGGCCAGTGCGTCCTCCCAGAAACTGCCGCCGGGCGCATCCAGCAACACTACCGGCACCAGCGGGCTTTTACCGGTCTGGATCAGGGTCAGCACTTCCAATGCTTCGTCCAGGGTGCCGAACCCGCCTGGACACAGCACCAGAGCATCGGCTTCCTTGACGAAGAACAGTTTGCGAATAAAGAAGAAATGGAACGGCAGCAGCTTGTCCGTGCCGTCCACCGTCGCATTGGCGTGCTGCTCGAAGGGCAGGGTGATATTGAAGCCCAGGCTGTTGTCCACGCCGGCGCCTTCGTGCGCAGCGGCCATGATGCCGCCCCCGGCGCCGGTAATTACCATCAGCCCCGAGCGGGCCAGAGTCGCGCCCAGCTCCCGGGCCAGGGCGTACATGGGGTGTTCGACCGGGGTGCGGGCCGAGCCGAATACGGTGACCTTGCGGCGTCCCTTGTACTGTTCCATCACCCGGAATGCGTGGTCGAGTTCACGCAGGGCCTGGAGGGTGATCTTGGCGTTCCAGCGGTTGCTGTCGTCGTGGGCCATGCGCAGCACGGTGAGCATCATGTCCCGGTAAAGCGGCAGGTTGGGGCTGTCGGCGGCGACCAGGCTCAGTTGCCGGTCGATGTGGTCCAGGTCGATTCCCTGGTTCCTGAAGTGGCTGGCAAGCAGCTCGTTGGGTAGATAAGGCATCAAACGTCTCCTTTTTGCAGCAATGACCTATCCCTTTGTGTTCTCTTTTTCGGGATTTTGTCGCGGCACGGACCGGGCGCGGACAGCCTCCTGTGTCTGTCCGGTATTCGAAAGATGTTTGTAATCAATCTAGACCCTACCAAGTGTTTGCGCTCCATCGCCCATGTACGCATGAGGTCATGACAGATCGTCGTCGTGTTTCTCTCGGAAACCACATGCGCCGCTCGTCAGATCGGATCCAATATTTCGAATGCTCTGGTTAACTGAACCTTGGCGATATGCGGCTCAGGGAGGCTGCCAATGCAACGTATCAGTCTGGAGGTCGATAGCCAGCTGTTCCGGCTTTTGCAAAATGCCGCCCGGGCCAACAACCTGACATTCGAAGAGGAATGCCTGCGCCGGCTGGAAGGCGGCGAGCGCCGTTCACGCTATCTGCAGGCGCTGGTCGCGGAGTTGCGCGCCGATGAGGAACAACGGCGCGAAAGCAGTCAATTGATGTAGTTACTTCTTCTTGCCGTTGATGCCGCAGCTTTGCGCGTTGAAGTTCTCCACGGCCACCGGACGGTTGGTCTTGTATTCGGTGAACTGGTAAGTCAATACAGCCCCTCGTGCCAGCAACTGGCGATAGCCATTGTTGGTACAGACACTGGCGCCCAACTGGTCACGTACCTTGTCCGGATTGGCGCGCATCTGCTCGGCGTGGCTGGGGCGGACGCTCAAATGGTTGATCAGTTGCGGGCCCTGGACGGTGTAACCCTGGTCGAGGATGTCTTCGTTGATGGCGCGTGGGGTTCCGACGCTACTGTCCCGTGCGACTTTCTCGAGCATCTGGCTCAATTCGTATTCCTGCTTGGACGCGGCATTGGCGGCGATCGGCAGGACCAGCAGCAAGCTCAGGGTGGGGGCGATGAAACGCAGCATTCACTTCTCCAGATTCGGTAACTGGCGCTTTGACCCGCATCCGCACGTCGTGTTCCGTCACGAGCGCAGTCATTCGCAACCATCAATAAGCCCGGGATTATAGTGGAGTCGGAGATTTCCCTGCACGGTAAAGCGTTGTGCCGTAAACTCCCGCCGATTCCGCCCGTCCGAGCGCTTGCCGTTGCCTGTCGTTATCCTTTCTCGTCGAATGTCTTCATGAGCCACGCTGTCTCACGCCTGCGCGCCGAGCGCCTGGCCCTCAGTATCAAACCCTTTGTCGCCCGTGGTTCCCGCGCTCCGCGTTGTCCTGATTGCCGGGTGATCTTCGATTATTGCCTATGTGCATGGCGCCCACGGGTCGCGGCGGCGTCGGCGATGTGCCTGCTGATGCATGACACCGAGCCACTTAAACCAACCAACACCGGTTGGCTTATTGCCGACGTAATCGACGATACCAGCGCCTTCGGCTGGCAACGTACGATGGTGGACCAACAATTGCTCGCCCTGCTCGAAAAGCCCGACTGGCAACCCTATATCGTGTTCCCGGGTGAGTTCGTCGAGTCGTCGCGCGTGGTCACCGAGGTGCGTCCGCAGCCGGGCAAGCGGCCGTTGTTCATCCTGCTGGATGCGACCTGGACCGAGGCACGCAAGATGTTCCGCAAGAGTCCTTACCTGGACCGTTTCCCGGTGCTGAGCCTGGAGCCCGAGCAGATCTCCCGATACCGTCTGCGCCGCTCGAAGCGCGACGACCATTTCTGTACCGCAGAAGTGGCGGCGATGTGCCTGGAGCTGGCCGGCGACCAGGATGCCGCGCAGGCACTGGATGCCTACCTCGATGTTTTCAGTGCCCACTACCTGGGGGCCAAGTTCCGCCTGCCGCTGGACATCGACGATGCTGTCCATCAGCGCCTTAGGCCCTTCCTATAGTCCAAGGGGCAAATGTTGCACTTTGCTTCATAATGATGAAACTTCCGGATCCAGCACAGAACAGGTTCATTAGATCGATGGCCACCTACGAAATCCTGATTGCCGATGACCACCCGCTTTTCCGCAGCGCCCTGCGCCAGGCCGTGACCCTGGGGCTCGGCCCTGACGTGCGTCTGGTGGAGGCCGCCAGCATCGCCGAACTGGAAACCCGTCTCGCCGAAAAATCCGATTGGGACCTGGTCCTGCTTGACCTGAACATGCCCGGTGCCTATGGGTTCTCCGGTCTGGTGCTGCTGCGCGGGCAGTATCCGCAGATTCCGGTGGTGATGGTTTCGGCCCAGGAAGAAGCGGCGGTCGTCGTCAAGTCCCGGGAATTCGGCGCCAGTGGTTTCATTCCCAAGTCCAGCCCGCTGGAGGACATCCAGGATGCTGTGCGCAAGGTGCTCGATGGCGAGGTCTGGTGGCCGCCGCAGGCCTTCGAGAAGGTCGATGTCTCCGCCGAGGCCAAGGCTGCCAGCGAAGGCCTGGCCAGCCTGACACCGCAGCAATTCCGCGTTCTGACCATGGTTTGCGAAGGGTTGCTGAACAAGCAGATCGCCTATGAGCTGAATGTCTCCGAGGCGACCATCAAGGCCCACGTCACGGCCATCTTCCGCAAGCTGGGTGTGCGCACGCGGACCCAGGCCGCACTGCTGTTGCAGCAACTGGAGTCGGTTTCCTCCAGCTGATTAACGACCTTCACGGTTTTTTGACTCGCGGTGCACTAGTCTGCAGCGCTTTCCACAGTCGGAAGTGGTTCTTCTATGTCGCCCTTCAAAGGTCAGACCGGTTTCAAACGTGTTTTCAATGCGGCGGGCTATTCCCTCGATGGCCTGCGTGCGGCGTTCTCTGGCGAGGCGGCCTTCCGCCAGCTGGTGCTGCTCAATGTAATCCTGGTGCCGTTGGCATTCTGGCTGGATGTCAGTCGTGCCGAGCGGGCCATCCTGATCGCGGTGTGCCTCCTGGGCCTGATCGTCGAGCTGCTCAACTCCGCAGTAGAGGCGGCGATCGACCGTATTTCCCTCGATCGCCATCCATTGTCGAAGAACGCCAAGGACATGGGCAGCGCCGCCCAGTTCGTGGCGCTGACCATGGTCGGGCTGGTGTGGGGTGTGATCCTGCTTTAGGTTTTTCGTACAGAGCCTAGGCGATACTGGGCAGCACGATCTCATCGCTCCGACTCACCCCAGCGGTAAAGCTCCTGCACAGCTCCAGGAATTCCCTCATCGCCGAAGTCTGGTACTTCTGCTTGTGCCAGATAAAGAAGAACTGCCGCGCCAGGTCCAGTTCCGGGGTTTGCACCGGTACCAGGCTGCCGCGGCGGAAAGCATCGCGCAGGGCCAGGCGGGAAATGCAGCCGATGCCCAGCCCGGATTCCACGGCGCGCTTGATCGCCTCGGTATGTTCCAGCTCAAGACGGATATTAAGTTCCGAACGGTGGTGGCGCATGGCCTGGTCGAAGGTCAGGCGGGTACCGGAGCCTTCCTCGCGAAGGATCCACGCCTCTCGGGTCAGTTCGTCGAGGCTGGCGCTGCCGCGCTTGGCCAAGGGGTGCTGTGGAGCGCAGAAGACGATCAGCTCATCCGCCACCCAAGGCTGTACTTCCAGGTCCGGATGGTTGCAGTCGCCTTCGATTAGACCCAGATCAATTTCGTAGTGAGCCACCTGTTGCACGATATGTGCAGTGTTCTGCACATGCAGCTTGACCTGGCTTTCCGGGTGTACCTGCATGAAGCTGCCGATCAGCAGGGTCGCCAGGTAATTGCCGATGGTCAGGGTCGCGCCGACCGCCAGTGAGCCGAAACCGGACTTGCCGTTGAGCAGGTCCTCGATTTCCTTGGCCTGGTCCAGCAGTGCCACCGCCTGGGGCAGTAGTTGATGGCCCAGGGCATTGAGGCTCAAGCGTTTGCCGGCACGGTCGAAGAGCTGGCAACTGGATTGCCGTTCAAGCTCGGTAATGGAAGTGCTGGCTGCCGATTGCGACAACGCCAGCACGCTGGCGGCACGCGAAACGCTCTGGTGTTGCGCGACGGCGACGAAGACCTGAAGCTGACGTAGGGTAAATCGCATATCTATATAACCGATAAGACATATCTTGATAATTCATTTAACAGATATTGTCCTCCGCATTAAACTATCGCGCAATCGCGCTCTCGGTTTTAGCGCTGCGTTTTTCTCAGGAGCCCCCTTAACATGAGCAACATGAACCACGAACGTGTCCTCAGTGTTCACCACTGGAACGACACCCTGTTCAGCTTCAAGTGCACCCGCGACCCGGGCCTGCGCTTCGAGAACGGTCAGTTCGTGATGATCGGCCTGCAACAGCCCAACGGCCGCCCGCTCATGCGTGCTTACTCCATCGCCAGCCCGAACTGGGAAGAGCACCTGGAGTTCTTCAGCATCAAGGTGCCCGACGGTCCGCTCACTTCCCAGCTGCAGCACCTGAAGGAAGGCGACGAGATCATCATCAGCAAGAAGCCTACCGGTACCCTGGTCCTCGACGACCTGAACCCGGGCAAGCACCTGTATCTGCTCAGCACCGGCACCGGCCTGGCGCCCTTCATGAGCGTCATCCAGGACCCGGAAACCTACGAGCGTTTCGAGAAAGTCATCCTGGTCCACGGCGTTCGCTACGTGAACGAAGTCGCCTACCGCGAGTTCATCACCGAGCACCTGCCGCAGAACGAGTTCTTCGGCGAAGCGCTGCGTGAAAAGCTGATCTACTACCCGACCGTAACCCGCGAGCCCTTCGAGAACCAGGGACGTCTGACCGACCTGATGCGCAGCGGCAAGCTGTTCAGCGATATCGGCCTGCCGCCGATCAACCCTCAGGACGACCGCGCGATGATCTGCGGTAGCCCGAGCATGCTCGACGAGACCAGCGAAGTGCTGGACAGCTTCGGCCTGAAGATCTCGCCGCGCATGCGCGAGCCGGGTGACTACCTGATCGAGCGTGCTTTCGTCGAGAAGTAAGCTGATATAAAAAAGCGCAGGCCTTGGCCTGCGCTTTTTTTTGTCTGGGATTTATGTGGTGTGCTTTCGGGCCCCATCGCTGGCAAGCCAGCTTCCACAGGGTTCGGCAGCGCTGCTCAAAACATCTATACAGGATCAGCCACCACTTCCAGCACCCTGATCCTCTCCGGCTCCGGATAGTGCCACCTGACCTGTACATCCCAGAACTTCACCCCATACACTCGTTCCGGCGGCGGCACCTGATAGGCCGGCCGCGGATCCTGGGCCAGGCACTGCTCGATCAGCGCCACCAGCGGCTCGGCCAGCCGTTGTGCATGCTCATGCGCCTGCATCAGCGCCTCATCACTCCATTCCACGGCGATCGCCGCAGGCGGAGCGCTGGCCATGCCGTTGCTCGCCCCGGCGATGCTGTCGGCGTAGGGCACATAGGGCTTGATATCGAGAACGGGCGTACCGTCCAGCAAGTCGATGCCCGACAGCAGCAGCCGTCCTGGCTCGACCTTTTCCAGCTTGACCACTGACTGCCCGATGCCGTTCGGACGATGCGTCGCCCGGGTCGCGAACACGCCCATGGATGCATTGCCGCCGAGGCGGGGAGGGCGAACCTTCAAGCGCGGCTTGTCCTCCAGCGTCTGGTGGAACAGGAACAGCAGCCACACGTGGCTGCACTGCTCCAGCCCGGCCACAGCCTCGCCGGAATCGAACGGCGGCACCAGCTCCAGCACGCCACGGGCCGCTGGCGCCAGTTGCGGCTGACGCGGTATGGCGAACTTCTCCTTGAAGCAGGAGCGCATGAAACCGACCGGCGAGACCTTGTAGTCCATCGTCGTATCAGCCACGGATCCGTTGGCTCAGACCCTTGAGGAAATTGCGCAGCAATTGGTCGCCGCAAGGACGGAAGTTGTCATGCCCGACCTTGCGGAAAAGCGCGCTCAATTCGGTCTTGGATACCGGGAAGTTCACCGCCTTGAGCAGGGCGAGGATATCGTCGTCCTTGAGTTCGAAGGCTACCCGCAGCTTCTTGAGGATGGTGTTGTTGCTGACCGGCAGCTCGATCGGCGGCAGCGGACGGCTTTCATCGCGACCGCGGCGGAAGATCACCAGGCCGTCGAGAAAGTGCGCCATGGCTTCGTCCGGGCAGTGCACGAAGTCCTTGTCATCCTCTTTCTTCAGGTAGCCGGCCATGTCTGCGTCGCTCAGCTTGAAGCCATTGCTGCGGGCGATCTGGGCCATCTTGGTGTCGGTGATATCCAGCATGTAGCGCAGGCTGCGCAGTACGTCATTGTGGATCATGTATGGAGTCCTGTTCGGGAGTCTCGCCAGTACGGCGTAGCTCAGAATTTTTCCTTGCTTTCCAGGTAGCGCCATTGTCCGGCGGGCAGCTTGCCCATGGCCACGCCGCCAAGGCGGATGCGGCGCATGCCGACCACCTGCAGGCCGACGCTGCGGCACAGCAGGTCGATCAGGCCGGCCGCAGGGTTCTTCAGCACCAGGCGCAGGCGGGTTTCGTTCTGCCAGCTGGCCTTGACCGGAGGCAGTTCATGGCCTTTCCACTCGAAGCCGCGGTTCAGCCGCTCCAAGCCGTGCTTGATGATTTCGCCGCTGACCTCGACCACATATTCCTGTTCCAGCTTGCGCAGGTCGGAGGTGATCTTGCGCTCGGTGCGCCAGTCCTGGGTGTAGACCTGCAGGCCGCTGGCGCCCGCTTGCAGCTCGGCGAGGCATTTGAGGCGGGCGAAATGCCCGCGCAATACGCGGCAGCCCTCGCTGTGGGCGGGTGAAAGGGTGGCTGCGGTCATGCCCAGGCGAGCGCTTTCGGCAGTCTGCCCGGCTTCCTGGTGCAGCAGCAGGGTCACCGGCTCGGGTGCATCGGCCTTGGCGCCGGGCAGCAGGGCGACGACCTGCTGGTCGACCTGGAATTGCGGCTCGTCGATGACCTCGCCGTCCACGGTGACCCAGCCGCCGCCGATATAGAGTTCGGCCTCGCGACGGGAGCAACCCAGTTGGGCGATAAGGCGTTTGGAGAGACGGGTGGTTTCAGACATTGGGAGGGCCGTGTTGCGGGGGGGATGGGTGGCATTGTAACCGCCGAAAAAACAAAGCCCCGGAAAGGGGCCTGGTTTTTTCCGCTGGAGGCCTTAGACAGGCTCGGCCCAGAGGTCGTACTCATCGGCATCCACTACCCGGCAGCGCACCTTGTCGCCGGGCTTGTAGCCATGGTTGCCATCGATGAACACGTTGCCATCGATTTCCGGTGCGTCGAAGAAGCTGCGACCCACCGAACCTTGCTCCTCGACTTCGTCGATCAGCACTTCGATCTCACGGCCGATGCGCAGTTGCAGGCGGGCGCTGCTGATGGCCTGTTGATGAGCCATGAAGCGGTCCCAGCGGTCCTGCTTGATCTCGTCCGGGACTTCGTCCAGGCCCAGGTCGTTGGCCGGCGCGCCTTCGACGGGTGAGTACTGGAAGCAGCCAACGCGGTCGAGCTGTGCTTCGGTGAGCCAGTCCAGCAGGTACTGGAAGTCTTCTTCGGTTTCACCGGGGAAGCCGACGATGAAGGTGGAGCGAATGATCAGGTCCGGGCACTGTTCGCGCCATTTCTTGATGCGCGCCAGGGTCCGGTCTTCGAAGGCCGGGCGTTTCATGGCCTTGAGCACTTTCGGGCTGGCGTGCTGGAACGGGATATCCAGGTACGGCAGGATCTTGCCGGCAGCCATCAGCGGGATCACGTCGTCCACGTTCGGGTATGGATAGACATAGTGCAAGCGAACCCAGGCGCCCAGGCTGCTCAGGGCTTCGCACAATTCCAGCATGCGGGTCTTGACCGGGCGACCGTTCCAGAAGTCGGTCTTGTACTTGACGTCGACGCCGTAGGCGCTGGTGTCCTGGGAAATCACCAGGATTTCCTTGACCCCGGCCTTGACCAGGCGCTCGGCCTCGCTGAGCACTTCGCCAACCGGGCGGCTGACCAGCTTGCCACGCATCGACGGGATGATGCAGAAGCTGCAGCTATGGTTGCAGCCTTCGGAAATCTTCAGGTAGGCGTAGTGGCGCGGTGTCAGCTTGACGCCCTGTGGCGGCACCAGATCGATCAACGGGTTGTGGTCCTGACGCGGTGGAACCACCTCGTGCACGGCGCTGACCACCTGCTCGTACTGCTGCGGGCCGGTCACGGCCAGAACGCTCGGATGCACATCGCGGATGTTGCCTTCCTCGACGCCCATGCAGCCGGTGACGATGACCTTGCCGTTTTCCTTGATGGCTTCGCCGATCACTTCCAGGGACTCGGCCTTGGCCGAATCGATGAAGCCGCAGGTGTTGACCACCACCACGTCAGCGTCCTGATAGGTGGGCACGACTTCGTAGCCTTCCATCCGCAGTTGGGTGAGGATGCGCTCGGAGTCGACGAGAGCCTTCGGGCACCCGAGTGAGACAAATCCTACCTTCGGCGTGGTGGGAGTATCGGTCGTGGACATGGTTAACCTCGGTGTAGAGGGGCTGCCGGATAGAAGAAGGAGGCAACCCTGGCGGGCGCTTCCAGGCGCCTCTGGTCAAAAAGTGCGCAATTCTAGCGAGCGTTCGCCTGCTTGACCAGCAGAAAAACGACGAACGCTGTGCCGCTCACTTCAGGATGTTCCGGGTGATGAAACGCTCGACCCTTTCCTTGGATGTTGAATGTGCTGTCTGTTCGGCGTTGCAGACGCTGGAGCGAAAGAAAAGCCCCGGATAACGAGTCGGTCTCACGCTTCTTCAGTTCTGTGGGATACGACTTTGGACATGCCGATGCCCAGAGCCTGAAGCACTTTCAGAACGGTGGAAAGCTTCGGGTCGCCTCCTGCTGCTATCGAGCGGTATAGGCTGGGTCTGGCCAGGCCTGTACTTTGTGAGAGGCTACTCATGCCACCTCTTGCTTCCACGATGCGCCGAATTGCGAGAAGAAACACGTCTTCACCGCCAGGTTCGTCAATTTCCTCAAGGGCGGCGGCGAGATATTCGATGGCAAAGTCCTCGTCATCCCGCAGCATGTCGAGAACGCTGTCTTCATGAGGACGACTGCGAGCTTTCATTCAATTCACCTTATGAGATTTCCAAAGGGCCTTGGCCTGGTCGATGTCTTTTTGCTGCTTGTCTTTCGAACCTCCGCCCAGCAGGAAAATGATCTTGCGATCCTGCAGGGCGTAATAGACGCGAAACCCAGGCCCAAAATTGATCTTCATTTCGAAGATGCCTTCACCCACTGGTTCGACATCCCCGAAGTGGCCTAATGAGGCACGGTCCACCCGCGTAGTGATCCTTGCCTTGGAGCGCTTGTCTCGCACGGTGTCGAGCCAGGCTTGATAGATATCCACTCCGTTGGGAGACAGTACGTGTTCCACTTCATACATAAACTGTATCTTAAAGGCGACAGATCGTTGATTGCATGTTTTTATCGGATCCAGCGAATACAGACGAAATGAGATATCGGAGCGCAATGCTTGCGAGGTGACCGGGAGTGTAGTGACTGACTGGCGGGCAGGGAGCACAGGAGTGTGAGCGTTTGTTTGGAGCATCGCAGTGCGCCCGGACTAGGCGTCGATGGCGTCCTTGGGTCTCCACCCAGCAGAAAAACGACGAACGCTGCGCTATGCTTCGCCGCGTTGCGCCTGTGTCAATTCATGACAGGCGCAACGCGGTTCGGCCGACGAGAAAAATCATGACGTCTGGTACGAGATTCACCGGTTTCCGGTTCTTTTTTGCGGGAGTGGTTGATGGGTCAGGCGAGCAGTGAAGCCGCTGCGGGGCATGGGGCGACCAAGTCGTTGGGCCTGCTGGTGGCAGCTGTCGGGGTGGTCTATGGCGATATCGGGACCAGCCCCTTGTATACCCTCAAGGAAGTCTTTACCGGCGGTTATGGGGTGCCGGTCAACCATGATGGTGTGTTGGGCATTCTTTCCCTGATCGCCTGGTCGCTGATCTGGGTGGTGTCGATCAAGTACGTGACCTTCATCCTGCGTGCCGATAACCAGGGCGAGGGCGGGATCATGGCCTTGACTGCGCTGGCCACCCGGGCCTCGGCGTCACGGCCGAAGCTCAGGGCGATGATGGTGATCTGCGGCCTTATCGGCGCTGCGCTGTTCTATGGCGACAGCATGATCACACCGGCGGTGTCGGTGCTGTCGGCGGTAGAGGGCATGGAGCTGGCCTTCGACGGCATCGATCACTGGGTGGTGCCGATTGCCCTGGTCGTCCTGGTGGCGCTGTTCCTGGTGCAGAAACACGGTACGGCGAAGATCGGCATCCTGTTCGGTCCGGTAATGGTCGCCTGGTTCGTGGTCCTGGGGCTGCTCGGCCTGCATGGCATTGGCCAGAGCCCTGAGGTGCTCAAGGCTTTCAACCCGGTGTGGGCGGTGCGTTTCTTCATCGTTCATCCCGGCATGGGCGTAGCCATTCTCGGGGCCGTGGTGCTGGCGCTGACCGGCGCCGAGGCGCTGTACGCCGATATGGGCCACTTCGGCCGCAAGCCCATTGCCCGGGCCTGGTTCGCCCTGGTATTGCCGGCGCTGGTGCTCAATTATTTCGGCCAGGGTGCCTTGCTCCTGCAGAACCCGGATGCCGCGCGCAACCCGTTCTATCTGCTGGCGCCGGGCTGGGCACTGCTGCCGTTGATCGCCCTGGCGACCCTGGCCACGGTGATCGCGTCCCAGGCGGTGATTTCCGGCGCGTTCTCCCTGACCCGCCAAGCCATCCAGCTCGGCTATATCCCGCGCATGCAGATCCAGCACACCTCCAGCGACGAGCAGGGACAGATCTATATCGGCGCGGTGAACTGGACGCTGATGGTGGCAGTGGTCCTGCTGGTGATAGGTTTCGAGTCTTCCGGCGCCCTGGCCGCGGCCTACGGCGTGGCGGTGACCGGGACCATGCTGATGACCACCTTGCTGGTGTCCACCGTGATGCTGCTGCTGTGGAAATGGCCACCGTTGCTGGCAGTGCCGATCCTGCTCGGCTTCCTGCTGGTCGATGGCCTGTTCTTCGCCGCGAACCTGCCCAAGGTGGTCCAGGGTGGTGCCTTCCCGGTGCTGGCCGGTGCGGTGCTGCTGTTGTTGATGAGCACCTGGAAGCGCGGCAAGCAGATTCTTGTCGAACGCATCGACGAGGGCGCACTGCCGCTGCCGGTGTTTATCGGCAGTATTCGCGTGCAGCCGCCACACCGGGTGGAGGGCACCGCAGTGTTCCTTACTGCGCGGGCGGATGCGGTTCCCCACGCGCTGTTGCACAACCTGCTGCATAACCAGGTATTGCACAGCCAGGTGGTGCTATTGACGGTGGTCAGCGAAGACCGGCCGCGGGTGCCGGAGCAGGAGCGTTTCGAGGTCGAGGCATATGGCGACGGGTTCTTCCGCGTGCTGCTGCACTTCGGCTTCATGGACGAGCCGGACGTACCGGCGGCGCTGCGCCTGTGCCATCTGGACGAGCTGGACTTCAGCCCTATGCGCACCACCTACTTCCTCAGCCGGGAGACGGTGATCGCCTCGCGGCTGGAAGGGATGGCGCGGTGGCGGGGGAATCTGTTCGCATTCCTGTTGAAGAATGCCAACGGGAACCTGCGGTTCTTCAATCTGCCGCTGAACCGGGTGATCGAGCTGGGCACCCAGGTCGAGATCTGAGATGGATTTGGGGCCTGCTTTGCAGGCCTTTCGCCGGCCACGCCGGCTCCCACAGGGTTTTGTGTTGGCCAGATGATTGGGTCTGGCGCGGATTCTGTGGGAGCTGGCGTTGCCAGCGATAGGGACTTCAGTGGGACATCAATTCTGCTCAGCCACGCTGGTCTTTCCCTGGCGGCTTTCGATCTCGCCGATCAGCTTGCGCGCCAATGCCGGGTAGTTCTCGTCGAAGTGGTGCCCGCCTGGCAGCTTGAGCTTCTCGCCCACTGCCGTGCTGTCGGTGCAGCCGCTTTCATCGGTTTCTTCCACGCCATACACACAGAGCACCTTGGCCGCCGGCATCTTCGCCATTTCCGGGCCGGTCGGGGCCTCCTTGCCTTCCTGGCCCAGCCAGCCTTCCACTTCGATCTCGAAGCTGCCGCTACGGGCGAAAGCCAGCAGGATAACGGCATCGATGCGCTTCTGGTCCGCTTCCGGCAAGCGGTTGTAGATCGCCGGCAGGACGTCCGCGCCGAACGAGTAGCCGGTCAGCACGAAGCGCTTGGTGCCCCATTTCTGCCGGTAGTGCTGCATCAGCTCGGAGAGGTCCACGGCGCTCTGTTCCGGGGTCTTGTGCTGCCAGTAGTAACGCAGGGTGTCGATGCCCACCACTGGATAGCCAAGCTTGGCCATCTCGCCGGCGACATCGCGGTCCAGGTCACGCCAGCCGCCGTCACCGGAAAGGAACAGGGTCACGGTGTCGGTCGTCTGCCCGGCGGGCACCTCCACCACCGGAATGCTCATCGCGTTGCCGTCCTCGCCCAGCAGGGCGGTGGTCAGTTGCGCCTTGAGCACCTGCGGCAGGTGCACATCGTAGTCGGAGATGCTGGTTTCGGCGTTGGCCTGGTCGCGCACGAAAGCGGCGCTGGCATCGTCCGGGTTGTCGTTCCATGCAACGTTCCAGTGACCATGGGGGGCCGACTTGGCGAGCGGAAGCGTGCAGCCCGGGCGTTCCAGGTTGAAGCCAACGGAAATGGCCTGGGCCTTGTCGTCCTTTTGCGCGGCCAGCCAGTCCCAGGCCAGGTTGGCGCCGGGGCCGATGCCGGCGACCAGGGTGGGCGCGCCCTTGAGTTGCTCAGTGGCGAGCTGCACGACTTTCTGCTGCTGGGTGCAGTCGCCCAGCGGCAGGGTGACCTGGACCAGCTGTGCTTCACCGCTCTGGCTCAGGTCCAGCAGTTGCTTGTCGCTCAGCAATTGGTCCTGTGGCGAGGCGATCAGCACCCGGGCCCGAGCGTTGGTGCCGGGGGTGGCGCGCACGGCAGCGCTGCCGTCGCCGAGGGTGATGTGCTCCAGATGCGCCTCCGGAGCCGGGCGCGTCCACAGCCAGAAGCCTGCCGCCGCTGCCAGCAGCGCCGCGAGCAGCGCGCCGAGCAGGTAATGCCAGTAACGTCGAATCATCAGCGTTTCACCAATCCTGTAAGACCGCCCGCGATCAGGGCGGCGGTATCGGCCAGTGCGACCAGCGGATCGAGTCCGGCAGGGACGGCCATGTAACGGGGTTCCCAGTCTGGCTGGAACTTGTCTTTGAAGCGGCGCAGGCCCTGGAAGTTATAGAGCTGCTCGCCGCGCTGGAACACCATCGAGCCCAGGCGCTGGGTCAGTGGTGCGCCGCGCCGCGGCTGCAGGCCCGACAGGGGCACCATGCCAAGGCTGAAGCGGGCATATCCATGCTGTTTATAGTGTTGGATCAGGCCGATCATCATGAATTCCATGGTCAGCTTCGGCGCCTCCGGATGGGCGCGCATCAAGTCGAGACTGGCCAGTTCGCGACTATGGGTTTCCAGCAGGTTGGCAAAGGCCACCGGTTGGCCCTGGAAGCGGATCAGGGCGATGCGGAAGTGTTGCAGGTAGTCTTCGCTGAAGCGGCCCAGGGAAAAACCTTTCTCGCGCACGTTCTTGCCGCTGAGCCAGGCATCGGAAATGACCTTCAGTTCTTCCAGCGGCGCCTGGCCGGGTTCGTGGATTTCCAGGCTCAGGCCATCGCGGCTGCCTCGGTTCCAGGTGTAGCGCAGGTCTTTCATCTCCTTGCCCTTGGCTTCCAGGTCGAAGCGCGGCAGGTTGACCCGTGCCTCTTCGCCCAGCTTGATCGCCGTCAGGCCGATGTCCATGTAGAACGGCAGGTTCTCGGCGCGCACCTGGTAGAACACCGGGCGGGCGTGATGAACATCGCAGAGATCGCGGAACTGCCAGATCATCTCCGCGCGACGCTGGGTCGGGCCGATCGGGTCGTATAGCGCGACCAGGCTGCGACCACGGCGCGCGTACATCAGGAAGGCATCATCGTTGGGGTGGAACAGCAGCGCCTTGTCGCCGGTCAAGGCCAGGCCACCGTCGGGCTGGTCCGACGCCAGCAGGATGCGGTTGGCGCGCTGCAGTTCTTCGGCGGTCGGTAGATGGATCGTCGGGCGGGCGGTGCGCAGCAGCCAGGTCAGGGCCAGCACGACCAGCAGCACCGCGCTGCCCAGCGCCGAGCGCAGGCCGCGCGGGGCATCGGCGTCGAGGGTGAACTGCCACCACAGTTGATGGCTATAGGGCACGTCCTGGTAGGCGAACAGCAAAAGCCAGATCGACGCACCGACCACGCAGGCGCTGGCTACCAGGTAGACCGGCGAGAAGGGCAGTTCCAGCAAGCGGCTCGGACGGTAGAACGAGCGCCGGAACAAAGCCAGCAGGCTCGCGGTGAAGATCATGATGCTGGCTTCTTCCCAGTCGAAGCCCTTGAGCAGGGACAGCAGGGCGCCGACCAGCAGCAATATGGTGGTCAGCATCCACGCTGCCGAGAGGCGACGGCGCAGGCCCTGGGCGAGCAGCAGGCAGAGCACGCCGATCAGGCTGGCGCCGAAGTGCGAGGCATCGATCAGGCGGTGCGGGATCAGGAAGCCCAGGTGCTTGAGACGGGTATCGATTTCCGGGGTGGCACCCGAGAACAGCAGCACCACGCCGGAAAGGAATACCAGTACGGCGAGCACTGGCGCAGCCAGGCCCGAGGCGACCTTGATCGCCTGTTGCGCAAAGAGGAAGCGGCGCGCTTCGCTGGCCAGGAGGATCACGCAGGCCACCAGCATCGGCAGCACCACATAGATGAGGCGATACAGCAGCAGCGCGGCGGCCAGCGGCGCGGCGCCCAACTGGTTGGCAAAGGCGGCCAGCAAGATCGCTTCGAATACACCGACGCCGCCAGGTACATGGCTGAGGACGCCTGCCGCCAGGGCCAGCAGGTAGACCAGCAGGAAGGCGCCGAAAGGTGGGGCTTCGGGTAGCAGCAGGTAGAGCACGGTGGCGGCGGCGGCCACGTCCAGGGCAGTAATGACCAGTTGCAGCAGGGCCAGCCTGGCGCCCGGCAAGCGCAGGGTACGACGACCGACCCGGGCCAGCAGGGCGTGGGCGAACGGCTGTTCGGGCAAGCGGCGACGATACAGGCCGTAGGCGAGGGCTGCGCTGAGCAGCAGCACCGTAACAGCGATAGCGGCCAGCACGCCCGCAGGCAGGCGCAGCGCTTCGGCCGCAGCGGGCAGGTTGCTCAGGGTTGCCAGCGCTGCCAGCGGCGGCAGTGCGCAGCCCAGGGACAGGCTGGCGAACAAGGTCATGCGCGCCACTTCGGCGGCGCCGACGCCCTGTCGGGCATACAGGCGGTAACGCACCGAGCCGCCGGAAAGCAGCGACAAACCAATGGCGTTGCCGATGGCAAAGGCGCAGAAGCCGCCCATGACCAGGCTGCCAGCAGGCAGTTTGACATCGGCATAACGGCTGGCCGACCACTCATAGCCAAGCAGGATCACGAAGCCGACCGCGGTTGCCAGCAAGGCGCCACCGAGTGCAGGCAACGGCACGCTCAGCAACTGGTCGTGCAGGGCGTAGATGTCCAGCTCGCTGAGCAGGTGCCGGCAGGCGATCAGGGCGATCCCGAACAGCACCAGGGTCACGGCCAGGCCGATGGGTTGGCGATACTTGCTCAGCAGATCGAGCCAGCGCAGGCGGCTGTCGGCGATAGGATGGGCGGCAGTAACAGGAATGTCGGTTTCAGCGGTAGGGCGCATCAATCACCTCGGGGACTGTGCGCGACAGGATGGGCGTATCCAGTCAATTTACCAATCCCTATGGAAAAATAATGTCTGAATATTACTAGCGTTCAGGCGGATCCGTGCCGGTCATGATAGTTAAAGAATATTTACGTTGCCGGCGCCAGGGCGAGAGGTGGGGGAATTTTCCCGCGCAAACGAAAAAGGCCAATCTTTCGATTGGCCTTTTTCTGTATCTGGTTGCGGGAGCCGGATTTGAACCGACGACCTTCGGGTTATGAGCCCGACGAGCTACCAGGCTGCTCCATCCCGCGTCTGATGGGTGCGCATTCTACAGCCTTGCTTCCTGCTGTCAATGCTTAATTGTTGATTTTCCTGAAAAACCTGATGCTGGCCAAATCGCAGGCAAATGAAAAAGGCCAATCTTTCGATTGGCCTTTTCCTGTATCTGGTTGCGGGAGCCGGATTTGAACCGACGACCTTCGGGTTATGAGCCCGACGAGCTACCAGGCTGCTCCATCCCGCGCCTGTGGGATCGAATTCTACAGGGATGCGTTTCCCTGTCAAGCAAAAGCTGAAAAAAATCCTTTTTTCTTCAAATGGTTAGCATTCTGGGAGGGGCCTGGGCCCGGCGGCGGGGCACGCACCGCGCTGATCGGGGCGGTATAGAGGGGTGATGCGGTCGGGCAAGGCGAGTGAGATACTGCGCGTACGATTTTTCCGCATTAACGGTCATACATGCGCCAACGCAAGATCATTCATATCGACTGCGATTGCTTTTACGCGGCCATCGAGATGCGTGACGACCCGCGCCTGGCCGGGCGGCCACTTGCCGTTGGTGGCTCGGCCGAGCGTCGTGGCGTGATTGCCACCTGCAACTATGAGGCCCGGGCCTTCGGCGTGCGCTCGGCGATGTCGTCGCGGCACGCCTTGGGTCTATGCCCGGACCTGCTGATCGTCAAGCCGCGCATGGATGCCTATAAGGACGCGTCGCGGGAGATCCACAACGTTTTTCGCGAATACACCGACCTTATCGAGCCCCTGTCGCTGGATGAAGCCTATCTGGATGTCAGCGACAGCGAGCGCTGTTCGGGTAGTGGCACGCTGATCGCCCAGGATATCCGGCGCAAGATCGCCCAGCGCCTGCATATCACCGTTTCCGCCGGAGTGGCGCCCAACAAGTTCCTGGCCAAGATCGCCAGCGACTGGCGCAAGCCCAACGGCTGCTTCGTGATCACCCCGGCGGAGGTGGAAGGCTTCGTCGCAGGTTTGCCGGTAAGCAAGCTGCACGGCGTGGGCAAGGTTACCGCGGACAAGCTGCATCGCCTGGGCATCGTGACTTGCCTCGACCTTCGTCAGTGGGAGCGATTGGCGCTGGTAAGGGAGTTCGGCGGGTTTGGCGAGCGCCTGTTCAATCTGGCCCGCGGTATCGATGAGCGCCCGGTACAGAACGACAGCCGGCGCCAGTCCATCAGCGTGGAAAACACCTACGATCAGGATTTGCCGGATCTGGCCAGTTGCCTGGAGAAGCTTCCGGAATTGCTTGAATCGCTCAATGGCCGCATGCAGCGAATCGACAGCAGCTATCGGCCTGGCAAGCCATTCGTCAAGGTCAAGTTCCATGATTTCAGCCAGACCACCCTGGAGCAGGCGGGGGCAGGGCGAGACTTGCACAGTTACCAGCAGTTGCTCGGCCAGGCCTTCGCTCGCGGTGGGCGGCCGGTTCGCCTGCTGGGGATCGGCGTGCGCTTGCAGGACCTGCGCGGCGCTCATGAACAGTTGGAGCTGTTTCCCGCCTCCTGAAATGCAAAAAGCACCTTAACGGTGCTTTTGCGGAGGGTATTTCACTCACTGGGCGGCAGGATCTGCGACCAGGCGATGCGCATCCTTTCTCAGCGACTGCAGGAATTCCTGTTGCAACTCCGGATCGTTGCGGGTCAGCTCGATCAGGCTCTGTTCCAGTTCGCTGGCTTCCTCTTCCAGGCCCAGGTCCGACAGGCGCTTGACCCGGTGCACCCACTGGCTGACATCGTCGTCCTCGAGGTCGTCGAAGATCAGGTCATGGGCTTCTACCAGTTTGTTGCGCAGGGTGCCGCTCACCAGCAGGCTGGCGTCGGCGCGTACCGCACTGTCGTCATCGACCACCGACAGGTGAAGGGTGCCGACGTGAGTCAGGTTCTGTTCACTGAACGGGCTGTCCAGCAGGTTCAGGCGCAGGACGCCATTGCGATCGGTGGTCAGCTCGTAGGTGCTTTTGCCAGCCTTCACCTCGACCGGCCGCTCGCTCCAGGGAACACTGCTGTATTCCTGGCGCTTGTCCTTCTGCACTTCATCGATGCCGGCCAGGTTCTGCTGCGCCCGGCCATTGGACTGCACGTTCATGAACGGGTTGAGGCCGGCGATGCCATAACTGAGCCAGTCATGAGTGACGCTGTCGGGAAGGTTGCCCAGGGCGAAAACGTTCACCACGTTGGCGCCGATCCCGGCGACCACCGCCACCGCGCCCAGCGGAATCTCATAGATTTCCCGCCAGGGTTGATACGGGGTATAGCGATCGTAGCGGCGGGTCACTTCGAATTCGGTCACTTCGAAGTTCTTCTGCTCATGGATGCGCACACGGCGTTGCGGCAGCTCGAGTACCTTGGGTTCTCCGACATCGATCTGCAGGCTGTGCTCGAGCAGCTTGCGCTCGATGCGTTCCTCGTGGTCGCTGCGCTGCGACATCTGGTTGGCGCAACCGCCCAGGAGCAGGGCGCCGCACAAGGCGGCGCCGCCGAAGGTGAAGGTACTTCGCTTGAACATGGCTACTCTGGCATTGGCTATCAGCGACGGATGCGGGCTTGCAGGAACGATACGACGTCCGCCACGGGCAGGGCCTGGGCCTCGCTCTCGGTGCGGTGCTTGTACTCCAGCTTGCCCTCGGCCAGGCCGCGATCGCTGACGACGATACGGTGCGGAATGCCGATCAGTTCCATGTCGGCGAACTTGATGCCAGGGCTGGTCTTCTTGTCGCGATCGTCGAGCAGCACGTCGAAGCCGGCGGCGGTCAGTTCGGCGTACAGCTTGTCGGTGGCCGCACGGACTTCCTCGGTTTCATAGCGCAGCGGTACCAGGGCGATATGGAAGGGCGCCAGCGCGTCACTCCAGATGATGCCCTTGTCGTCGTAGTTCTGCTCGATGGCGGCAGCGACCACGCGGGAAACGCCGATGCCGTAGCAGCCCATGGTCAGGGTGACCGGCTTGCCGTTTTCGCCCAGGACCTGGCACTTCAGCGCTTCGCTGTACTTGGTGCCCAGCTGGAAGATATGACCCACTTCGATACCACGCTTGATCTGCAGGGTGCCCTTGCCGTCCGGGCTAGGGTCGCCTTCGACCACATTGCGCAGGTCGGCGACTTCCGGAACCGGCAGATCGCGTTCCCAGTTCACGCCGAAGTAGTGCTTGTCATCGATGTTGGCGCCGATGGCGAAGTCGCTCATCAGGGCGACCGAACGGTCGATGATGCAGGTCAGCGGCAGGTTCAGCGGGCCGAGGGAGCCGGCGCCGGCGCCAATGGCTGCACGCAGCTCTTCTTCGTTGGCCATGACCAGCGGTTCGGCGACCTGGGGCAGCTTGGTCGCCTTGATTTCGTTGAGCTCGTGGTCACCACGGACCACCAGTGCCACCAGCTTGCCTTCTTCCGCGCCATGCACGATCAGGGTCTTGATGGTGCGCTCGATCGGCACGCCAAAGCCTTCGACCAGGGCGGCGATGGTCTTGGTGTTCGGGGTATCGACCAGTCGCAGGGCTTCGGTCGGCGCAGGGCGCACGGTTTCCCGCGGGATGGCCTCGGCTTTTTCGATGTTGGCGGCGTAGTCGGAGCTGTCGCTGAAGATCACGTCGTCTTCACCGGACTCGGCCAGCACATGGAACTCGTGGGAGTAGCTGCCGCCGATGGAGCCGGTATCGGCCTGCACCGGACGGAAGTTCAGGCCCAGGCGGGTGAACACGTTGCAGTAGGCCTGGTGCATGCGGTCGTAGGTTTCCTGCAGGGAAGCCTGGTCGGCATGGAAGGAGTAGGCGTCCTTCATGATGAATTCGCGGCCGCGCATCAGGCCGAAGCGCGGACGGATCTCGTCGCGGAACTTGGTCTGGATCTGGTACATGTTCAGCGGCAGCTGCTTGTAGCTGCTCAGCTCGTTGCGCGCCAGGTCGGTGATGACCTCTTCGTGGGTCGGGCCGACGCAGAATTCGCGGTTATGGCGGTCTTTCAGGCGCAGCAGCTCGGGGCCGTACTGTTCCCAGCGACCGGACTCCTGCCACAGCTCAGCCGGCTGGATGGCCGGCATCAGCACTTCCAGGGCACCGGCGGCGTTCATTTCCTCGCGAACCACGGCTTCGACCTTGCGCATCACGCGCAGGCCCATCGGCAGCCAGGTATACAGGCCGGAGGCGAGCTTGCGGATCATGCCGGCACGCAGCATGAGCTGGTGGCTGATGACGACCGCGTCGGAAGGGGTTTCTTTCTGTGTGGCGAGCAAATATTGACTGGTGCGCATGATAGGCCGTTGTCGGTTGCTTAACTGAAATGACCCCGCATTGTACGGGGGGGAATCGGTAACGTATAGGACGCAGGAAACCTAATCTGTCGTAAGTCGATGACACAAATGAAAAAGCCCGGCAGGGCCGGGCTTCTTCGTACTGAGGTCTGCGGGCCGGGAGGCTTACAGGATGCTCAGTGGGTACTCGACGATCAGGCGAAGATCGTTGTTGTCCGAGGCGTAGATGTTTTCATACGCATCGTTGGCACGGTACACGGCGTAGCGAACGCGGAAGGACAGGTCTTTGGCCGGGCCTTCCTGCAGAACGTACTTGGTCTCGAAGTTCCACTCGTGCTCTTTGCCTTCACCCTCTGCGGTTTCGATGTTGTCACCGTATACGTAGCGAGTCATGAAGCTCAGGCCCGGCACGCCGTAGGAGGCCATGTTCAGGTCGTAGCGAGCTTGCCAGGATTTCTCTTCCTGACCAACGAAGTCGGAGATCTGGATCGAGTTGGCAACGAAGACCGTGCCGTTACCGTCTACGCCGTAGTTGTAGCCGGTGTCGCCGCTGGAACGCTGGTAGGCCAGGGTGAATTTATGGCCTTCCAGGCTATAGGCTGCTGCCAAGCTCCAGATCTTGTTGTCCTGTTCGCCAGACAGCGCTTTGCCGTCATCCTTGGTGCGATAGGCGTTGAAGTCGAAGTTCAGTGCCTGTTTGTCACCCAGTGGAGTGGTCAGGTTCAGGTTGACATATTGTTTCTTGAAGTGATCTTCGACATCCGACGCGGCGAGTGTGCCAGTGAAGTTGTCGGTGAAGGCATAGGTTGCGCCGGCAATGTTGGCGGCGGTCAGGCCTGGGAGGCCTTTGCCCCGAATGCTGTCGTGACCCATGCCGGTCTGGGAGCTCAGCGAGGTGAAGCGACCGGCGCTCAGTTCAAGGCCTTTGATCTCTTTGCTGGTGATCAAGGTGCCGCGAGCCAGTTCAGGCATCAGCCGGCTGTCGTCGGTTGCGAAGACCGGGCTGGCGACGAACTGGTCACCAATTTTCAGTGTGGTATCGGAGATGCGGAATTTCGCTGCAGCGCCGGCCTTGCCTTGGGATTTCTCTGGTTTTCCGTCGCTGTCAGAGCGGAACAGGCCATTGCCTTGACGACCTTCGCCACCATCGAAGCGGACGGAGCCCATGCCGATCACGTCAAGGCCCACTCCGACGGTGCCTTGTGTAAAGCCGGACTCGAAAACACCCAGCAGCGATGCGCCGCTATCTTCACGGTAGCCGCTCTTGTAACCGCTGGCCTTGCTGAGATCTTCAATGTTGCCTGCACCGTGCTTGAAGTCACGGTTCATGTACATGGCGCGGGTTTTGACATTCAGGGTGCTATCTTCAACGAAACCCTTGGATTCGTCCTGCGAGGACGCTACAGCCAGTTGCGAGGTCCCGGCAGCTACGGCCAGGGCGATCATGCTCCACTTCATCACGCGCATCGTGATTTGCTCCTTTGGTTTTTAGGAAGATTGCTGCTGCCCCACCTGGTTTTTTTATCGGGGCTGCTCTTTCTTGTTTGAGTCGGCGGAAATGTATATCACGCTGACTGTCATTAGCGATACTTGCGAATTGAACCTTTCGGTAACTTTACGGTCGTGTCGCAAATACTTATATCCATGTCGCAAATTACGTTCCGCGTAGGACGGATCGTACAACTCCAGCGCTGTTTCGGTCGGACCCGGGACCATGCTTCATAACCCTGGATCCGCGATCCCCAAACTCCCTGGTCGCCCGTGCAGCTGTTGTTATTTGTCGCACCCCGGCTGTGTATGCAGACGACATGCCGACCATGCCAAGGTGCAATGCAACAAGCGTGCTCAAAGCCGCCAAGTGTTGACGAAATTTTCACTTTTTCCAGTCCGGCACCGGAAAAGGTCCGAAAAACCGGGGCTCAAAGAACGCTCCGCTCTTTTGTCGGTATTTTTCTGGAATAAGGGAAAAATCGACCTCGAAGTCAGAACGTTACCGTCGCAGGGCCTTGAGTGGGTAGTTTGTGGATGTCCGGCGCTCCCCGGTAGGTCGCGAAGCGCCATTTTGGTGCGGAAAGTAGCATTTTGTTACCGATGCCCTGAAACACGGGGTGAAACGCTTCGGCGGTCCGGTTTTGCGGGCTGCTTTTCGGTGCTTCGTTGTCCGCCCGTGCCCGATACCGGTAACAGGAGTATCCTGCGCTCCTGTGTCGCGCAGGTGGGCTGCACTGAATGATGAGGAGATTGCCCCGTGTTTGCATTGGATTCGCGTCTTGAACAAGACACTTTCGCATTGGGGGACTTTCCTCTTTGCCGTTTGTTACTTAGTAAGGATGCTAACTATCCCTGGTTCATCCTGGTGCCCCGTCGCCCTGGCATCAGTGAAATATTTCAATTGGATGACAGTGACCGCCTGCAACTTTGGAAGGAAACCGATTTCCTGAGTAAAAAGCTTGGGGAATGTTTTGCCGCAGACAAGATGAATGTGGCCGCGCTGGGTAATGTCGTCAGCCAGCTACATATGCATGTGATCGTTCGCCGTCGTAATGACGCTGCATGGCCGGCGCCGGTTTGGGGGCAAAAACCTGCAATCGGATATACGGCCGATCAGTTGAATGAAGTCCGCCAGCGCATCGCGGCAGTACTGGGTGATGACTTCCGGTTCGTGGAGGCTTGAGCAATGAACCTTGAAGAGCGGGTAATGGAGTTGGAGAGTCGTCTGGCCTTCCAGGATGACACGTTGCTGGCCCTGAACGATGTGATCGTCGAGCAGCAGCGTGTCGTGGAGCGCCTGCAGTTGCAGATGGCCGCCCTGCTCAAACGCTATGAGGAGGTGATGGGGCAATATGGGGCAGGCGAAGAGGAAGCGCCGCCGCCGCATTACTGAAGTTTCCTCCATGAAAAAGCCGCGACAGCCTACAAGGCTTCGCGGCTTTTTCGTTTGCAGCGGTCAGTGATCAGCGGCGAGGTGCAGCGATCACGTCTTCGGCCTGCAGCCCCTTGTCCCGATTCATGACCGAGAACTCGACACGCTGGCCTTCGACCAATACCCGGTGGCCTTCGCCGCGAATCGCGCGGAAGTGCACGAAGATATCGTCTCCCGAGTCCCGGGAAATGAAGCCGAAGCCCTTGGACGTGTTGAACCACTTTACCGTGCCGGTATCGCGGTTGCTCATGTCGTACTGGGTGTTGCCGGTGCTGCGGGCCTTGGGCTGGCTCATGAAGCCGGCACCGAGGTGAAGCACCGCGGCGAGCAGCGCAACCAGCAGGGCGGCGAGGGCATCCATGTCGGGCAACGCCAGCAGCGCCAGCGCCTGCAGGATCACTGCAAGCACCAGGAATACGCTGGCGGCGATCCGCAGATACTGGCGTACGCCCTTGTAGTACTGCGGAACGATCGGGGCAAGGATCAGGTTGGCCAGGCCCAGGAGTGCCAGGTAGATGGCGTCGGGTTGTTGCAGGTAGGGCGTGGTATCGGCCCTGAGGCTGGGTATGAAGGACAGCAGCAAGGCAGCTGCGCCCGTCAGGAGGTGGACGATCTTGAACATGTTGGTTTGGCTCGCATCATTATTCAGGCGGATCACAGTAAGAGCTGGAACCACGGTGCGCGGTACATGGAAAAAGCGCAAAAGCGTGGCGTTTCCAGCCTATGCGCCATGGCGCTGAGACTTGGCCATGGCGGCACGCCGTCTATTTAACCGCAAAGCCCGGGGCTTCTCAAATCAGCGGGACGCCCGGCTCGCGAGGCCTGCAGCGCTGTGTCGCGGGGTCTGGGCTGCGCGCTGTGAAAACTCTTGATACAGTGACACCAGAGCGTTTGAACCGAAAAATCAGAGGAAGGAATTTTCAGATGGCAATCGATATCGGAATCAGCCAAGAAGATCGCAAGTCCATTGCCGACGGCCTGTCCCGCCTGCTTGCCGACACCTACGTGCTGTACCTGAAGACCCACAACTTCCATTGGAACGTGACCGGTCCCAGCTTCCGCACCCTGCACCTGATGTTCGAAGAGCAGTACAACGAACTGGCGCTGGCCGTCGACTCGATCGCCGAGCGGATCCGTGCCCTGGGCTTCCCGGCCCCCGGCACCTATGCCCAGTACCTGCGCCTGGCCTCGATCAAGGAAACCGAAGGTGTGCCGAGCTCGGACGAGATGATCAAGTACCTGGTCGAAGGCCAGGAGGCCGTTGTGCGCACCGCCCGCAGCCTGTTTCCGTTGACCGACAAGGTCAGCGACGAGCCGACCGCCGATCTGCTGACCCAGCGCATGCAGGTCCACGAGAAGACTGCATGGATGCTGCGCGTCCTGCTCGAAGAGAAATGATTCACGGCTGACCTGTCCAGGTTAAGCACAAAACCCGGCGTCCTCGAAAAGGCGCCGGGTTTTTTGTGCCTGCCGGCCACGTTTCGCAAGGCCTGGAAGCGTTTTCTCCGGTTATCCGATAGGCCGCGGTTTGCTGATGCCTCCTACATCACGAGGGCGGTCGTCTGCTAGTGCAGCCGGATCCATCGGCGCTTCATGACGGGACGTGCGCGGTGCCTTCGCCCGCGCTTTCCTTCCTGTCCTGGTGAGTGGTGTGGCAATGTCCCGATCCCTGAATCAGAGCCTGTGCAAGCCCGGCGAGCCGCGGGGCATCGATATCGACCCGTTCGAGTCGGATTTCAACATGCAACTGGCCCAGCCCTTGTCGCGCTCGGTGCGACTGAACGGTTTCGCAACCTGCCTGCGCCTGGAAAACATCTATTGGGCCGTGCTGGAGCGGATTGCCCGGGCCAACGGCTGCACGGTCAACTCGGTGCTGTCCCATGTCGACCGGGAGGTTCATCTGCGCCATGGCGGGGTCAAGAACTTCAGCGGGCTGGTGCGGGTCATCTGCGTGGTGTTCCTGCTCAATGCGGCCGACGAGGCGGACGAGGAGGGCGATCCGGTCCGATGACCGTTCGCCACGCAGGTGTCGTCCGTGGGCTGCACAGCCCCGGCTAACCATATATAATCCCGCTTTTTACTGCGTGGCGCGGTCCGCGCAGGACTCACCCGAGATACACCTCATGCCTCTGTACGACTATCAATGCGGTTCCTGCAGCCACCAGATGGAAGTGCTGCAGAAAATCAGCGCGGCGCCGCTGACCGACTGTCCCGCCTGCCAGCAGCCCGAACTGAAAAAGGTCCTGTCCGCCCCCGGTTTTCGCCTGAGCGGCAAGGGCTGGTATGAAACCGATTTCAAGACCGGTGCGAAAAAGAATCTGGCCGGCAACGGCGACTGAGTTGAACTGTACTGCCCGGGTCTTGCACTATTGACCCTTTGCGGCCGACAGGGCCCGTACCCATCGTACAAGCCCGGGCCTGAACGAATTCACGAATGACGAGAAGCGAAACCACCATCATGATGCGCAGCCACTATTGCGGCCAACTGAACGAGAGCCTGGACGGTCAGGAAATCACCCTTTGCGGCTGGGTTCATCGTCGTCGCGACCACGGCGGGGTGATCTTCCTCGATATCCGCGATCGCGAAGGCATGGCCCAGGTCGTGTTCGATCCTGATCGCGCCGACAGCTTCGCCGCCGCCGATCGCGTGCGCAGCGAGTATGTGGTGAAAATCACCGGCCGCGTGCGCCTGCGTCCTGCCGGCGCGGTCAACCCGAACATGGCGTCGGGCGCCATCGAAGTGCTGGGCTACGACCTTGAAGTGCTGAACGAAGCGGAAACCCCGCCGTTCCCGCTGAACGAATACTCCGACGTCGGCGAGGAAACCCGCCTGCGCTATCGCTTCATCGACCTGCGCCGTCCGGAGATGGCTGAGAAACTGCGCCTGCGTTCGCGCATCACTTCGAGCATCCGCCGGTTCCTCGACGAGAACGGTTTCCTCGACGTCGAAACGCCGATCCTGACCCGCGCCACCCCGGAAGGTGCACGCGACTACCTGGTACCGAGCCGTACCCACGCCGGCAGCTTCTTCGCCCTGCCGCAATCGCCGCAGCTGTTCAAGCAGTTGCTGATGGTCGCCGGCTTCGACCGTTACTACCAGATCGCCAAGTGCTTCCGTGACGAAGACCTGCGTGCCGACCGCCAGCCCGAGTTCACCCAGATCGACATCGAGACCAGCTTCCTCGATGAGTCCGAGATCATGGGCCTGACCGAAAGCATGATCCGCAAGCTGTTCAAGGAAGTCCTGGACCTGGAATTCGGCGAATTCCCGCACATGACCTTCGAGGAAGCCCAGCGCCGCTATGGCTCCGACAAGCCTGACCTGCGTATCCCGCTGGAACTGGTCGATGTCGCCGACCAGTTGAAGGATGTCGATTTCAAGGTGTTCGCCGGCCCGGCCAACGATCCGAAGTGCCGCGTTACCGCCCTGCGCCTGCCTGGCGGCGCGAGCATGCCGCGCAGCAAGATCGACGAGTACACCCGGTTCGTCGGCATCTACGGTGCCAAGGGCCTGGCCTATATCAAGGTCAACGAGCGCGCCAAGGGCGTCGAAGGCCTGCAGTCGCCGATCGTCAAGAACATTCCCGAGGCCAACCTGAACGTGATCCTGGATCGCGTCGGCGCGGTCGATGGCGACATCGTCTTCTTCGGTGCCGACAAGACCAAGATCGTCAGCGAGGCCCTGGGTGCGCTGCGTATCAAGCTGGGTGCCGACTTCAACCTGTACACCTGCGAGTGGGCGCCGATGTGGGTCGTCGACTTCCCGATGTTCGAGGAAAACGAAGACGGCAGTTTCACTGCGCTGCACCACCCGTTCACCGCACCGAAGTGCACCCCGCAAGAGCTGGAAGCCAACCCGGCTACCGCGCTGTCCCGCGCTTACGACATGGTGCTGAACGGTACCGAGCTGGGTGGCGGTTCGATCCGTATCCATCGCAAGGAAATGCAACAGGCGGTATTCCGTCTGCTGGGTATCGAGGCGGCGGAACAGGAAGAGAAATTCGGCTTCCTGCTCGACGCCCTGAAGTTCGGCGCACCGCCACACGGCGGCCTGGCCTTCGGTCTGGACCGCCTGGTCATGCTGATGACCGGCGCCCAGTCGATCCGTGAAGTGATTGCTTTCCCGAAAACCCAGAGCGCTGCCTGCGTCATGACCCAGGCCCCTGGCCTGGTCGATGCCAAGGCGCTGCGCGAGCTGCACATTCGCCTGCGTGAGCAGCAGAAGGCCGAGTAAGCCGGTCTGAAAGGCGCATCCCACGGGATGCGTCTTTGCTTTAAGGCACCCCGATTCAGTCGTGTCTTCCGCATCGGGCGGGAAGGCACTTGATTTTGTTTCAAGGATTTTTGGAGTCAGTTATGGCGGGTCATTCCAAGTGGGCGAACATCAAGCACCGCAAAGAGCGCCAGGATGCCAAGAGAGGCAAGATCTTCACCAAGTGGATTCGTGAGCTGACCGTCGCTGCCAAGCAGGGCGGTGGCGATCCTTCGTCCAACCCGCGTCTGCGCCTGGCGCTGGACAAGGCGCTGGGTGCGAACATGAGCCGCGACATCATCGACCGTGCCATCGCCCGTGGCGCTGGCACTGCCGAAGCGGACAACGTCGAGGAACTGAGCTACGAGGGCTACGGCCCGGGCGGCGTGGCGATCATGGTCGAGGCCATGACCGACAACCGCAACCGGACCGCAGCGGCCGTGCGTCATGCCTTCAGCAAGTGCGGCGGCAACCTCGGTACCGACGGCTCCGTCGCCTACCTGTTCGAACGCAAGGGGCAGATCAGCTTCGGCGAAGGCGTCGATGAAGACGCCCTGATGGAAGCGGCAATGGAAGCCGACGCCGATGACGTGGTCAGCAATGGCGACGGCTCCTTCGATGTGTTCACCTCGTTCGCCAGCTTCTATGCCGTGCGCAGCGCCCTGGAAGCCGCGGGCTTCAAGGCCTCTGACGCGGAAATCGTGATGCAGCCGACCACCAGCGCCGAGCTGGACCTGGACGGTGCGCAGAAGGTACTGAAGCTGATCGACATGCTGGAAGACCTGGACGACGTGCAAAACGTCTATTCCAATGCTGAAATTCCTGACGAGATCATGGAACAGCTCGGCTAAGGTTGTTCTGCATTGTCCGAGGCCGGTCCCGCCCTGGAGGCGGGGCCGGCTTTTTGTATGTGCAACACGGCGCAGGTGCAATGACTCTGATTCTTGGTATCGACCCCGGCTCGCGGATAACCGGTTACGGTGTGGTTCGCCATACCGGACGCGGCTGCGAGTACGTGGCGTCGGGATGTATCCGCACGGGCAGCGGCGAGCTGCATGAGCGCCTGCACATCGTTTTTCGTGGCGTGAGCGAGATCATCCGTCAGCATGGCCCGGTAACCATGGGCATCGAGCGGGTGTTCATGGCCCGCAACGCCGACTCTGCGCTCAAGCTCGGCCAGGCCCGGGGCGCGGCCATAGTCGCGGCGGCCGAGGCCGGGCTGGAAATTGCCGAATACACGGCCAGCCAGGTCAAGCAGGCGGTGGCCGGCAGTGGCGGCGCGAACAAGGAGGCGGTGCAGATGATGGTCATGCATCTGCTCAAGCTGACGCAGAAGCCACAGATCGATGCCTCCGACGCCCTGGCCATCGCCCTGTGTCACGCCCATACCCGTTCCAGCCTGGTGCCGCACGGCCTGGGTGTGGCGCGCAGTCGCAACGGACGGCTGCGTCTCTGATAGCATCCCTGCTTTATATAGAAGCGCCGCCGGTTGACCGCGGCGCTCACGAGAAAGGATCCGAGCGTGATTGGACGTTTGCGCGGCACCCTGGTTGAAAAGCAGCCGCCGCACCTGATTGTCGACATCAATGGCCTCGGCTACGAGCTGGAAGTGCCGATGACGACCCTCTATCGCCTGCCGAAGGTGGGGGAAACCGTAACCTTGCACACGCACCTGATCGTGCGCGAGGATGCCCACCTGCTTTATGGCTTCTTTGAAAAGCGCGAGCGGGAGCTGTTCCGCGAATTGATCCGGCTCAATGGCGTCGGTCCCAAGCTGGCCCTGGCGCTGATGTCCGGCCTGGATGTCGATGAACTGGTGCGCTGTGTCCAGGCGCAGGATGCGTCGGCCTTGGTCAAGGTGCCGGGAGTCGGCAAGAAAACCGCCGAGCGTCTGCTGGTCGAGCTGAAGGATCGCTTCAAGGCCTGGGAGACGGTGCCGAGCATGTTCCAGCTGGTGCCGAATGGTCCTGCGCCACTGGCGACCGTATCCAGCGCCGAAGCCGACGCGGTCAGCGCCCTGATTTCCCTGGGCTACAAACCCCAGGAGGCCAGCCGCGCGGTGGCCGCCGTGGATGCCAAGGGCCTGAGCAGCGAAGAGCTGATCCGGCGCAGCCTGAAAGGGATGATTTAAGTGATCGAAGCCGACCGTTTGATAACCGCCACCGGGCGCGACCGGGAAGAAGTCCAGGACCGGGCGATACGCCCGCTGCGCCTGGCCGAATACATCGGCCAGCCGGTGGTGCGCGAGCAGATGGCGCTGTTCATCCAGGCCGCGCGCAACCGTAGCGAATCTCTCGACCATACCCTGATCTTCGGCCCGCCGGGGTTGGGCAAGACCACCCTGGCCAATATCATCGCCCAGGAAATGGGCGTGTCGATCAAGAGCACGTCCGGGCCGATCCTGGAGCGTCCGGGCGACCTGGCCGCGCTGCTGACCAATCTCGAACCGCACGACGTGCTGTTCATCGACGAGATCCATCGCCTGTCGCCGGTGGTCGAGGAAGTGCTGTATCCAGCCATGGAAGACTTCCAGCTGGACATCATGATCGGCGAAGGGCCTGCGGCGCGCTCGATCAAGCTCGACCTGCCGCCATTCACCCTGGTCGGCGCCACCACCCGTGCCGGGATGCTGACCAATCCGCTGCGTGACCGATTCGGTATCGTCCAGCGTCTTGAGTTCTACAGCAACGCCGACCTGGCCACCATCGTCAGCCGTTCCGGCGGCATTCTCGGGCTGCCCATCGAGGAAGAGGGCGCCTTCGAAATTGCCCGCCGTGCCCGTGGAACGCCGCGGATCGCCAACCGTTTGTTGCGCAGGGTGCGCGATTACGCCGAAGTGCGCGGCAAGGGCGAGATCACCAAGGGCGTGGCGGATATGGCGCTGAACCTGCTGGATGTCGACGAGCGTGGCTTCGATCATCAGGACCGCCGCCTGTTGCTGACCATGATAGAGAAGTTCGATGGCGGCCCGGTAGGCGTGGACAGCCTGGCGGCGGCGATCAGCGAGGAACGCCACACCATCGAGGATGTGCTGGAGCCCTATCTGATCCAGCAGGGCTACATCATGCGTACGCCCCGGGGGCGGGTGGTGACCCGTCATGCCTATCTGCACTTCGGTCTGAACATTCCGAAACAGTTGGGTGAAGCATCCGGTAGCGATTTTTCTGATTCGGATGATGCGTGACAGATTTATCTTGCGGATTTGTGGTCCTAATCGCCGACTGGCCGTGACGGCGCTAGCAATACGACATGATCCGCAAAAACAGTTGGTTGGGCGGATTGGCAAGCTGAGGAGTTAGCACTAGAGTATGCGCGCGCAAAATGGGGTCGAGCCGTTCGCACATCGCTGTCGCGTTTATTACGAGGACACCGATGCGGGCGGCGTGGTGTATTACGTCAATTATCTGAAATTCATGGAGCGCGCCCGCACCGAAAGGCTGCGCGACCTGGGCTTTGCCCAGTCGCAACTGGCGCAGCAGAACACCTTGTTCGTGGTTCACTCCAGCGAAGCGCGCTACCACGCGCCGGCACGACTGGACGACGAATTGCGGGTGACCGCGCAAGTGCTTGAATTGAACCGTGCCAGCCTGCGCTTCGTGCAGCAGGTCTGGCGCGAAAGTGATGCAACGCTGCTCTGCGAAGGGCAGTTCCTGGTGGCCTGTGTGCGCGCCGATACCTTCAAACCCCGGGCTATTCCCCCCGAACTGCGAGCGGCCTTCGTCGAGGCGGGCAGTCCGGGCATTCATTCAAAGGCAGGAGATTAAGCGTGGAAGCTAACGTCGTCGACCATACCTCCATGTGGAGCCTGGTCAGCAATGCCAGCATCGTGGTGCAGCTGGTCATGCTGGCACTGGTTGCCGCATCGGTGACTTCATGGATCATGATTTTTCAGCGCAGCACCATGCTGCGCGCCGGTCGTCGTGCCCTGGACAGCTTCGAAGAGCGCTTCTGGTCGGGTATCGACCTGTCCAAGCTGTATCGCCAGGCCGGGAGCAACCCCGATCCGGATTCCGGGGTCGAGCAGGTCTTCCGTGCCGGCTTCAAGGAGTTCTCCCGTCTGCGCCAGCAGCCGGGCGTGGATCCTGACGCGGTGATGGAAGGCGTCGGTCGTGCCATGCGCGTGGCCATCTCCCGCGAGGAAGAAAAACTCGAGCAGAGCCTGCCGTTCCTCGCCACCGTCGGCTCCACCAGCCCGTACATCGGCCTGTTCGGTACCGTCTGGGGCATCATGAACTCCTTCCGTGGCCTGGCCTCGGCACAACAGGCCACCCTGGCCACCGTTGCCCCGGGCATCGCCGAAGCGTTGATCGCCACCGCGATCGGCCTGTTCGCCGCGATTCCGGCGGTTATCGCCTACAACCGTTTCTCTGCCCGCAGTGAAGTGCTGATCGGTCGCTACTACACGTTCGCCGACGAGTTCCAGGCCATCCTGCACCGCAAAGTGCACACCAGCGAAGAGTGATCAGGTAGACACCCATGGCCCGAGTTCGCCAGAAACGCAAGCCGGTCGCCGAGATGAACGTGGTGCCCTACATCGATGTGATGTTGGTACTGCTGGTCATCTTCATGGTCACCGCACCCATGCTCAACCAGGGCGTGAAGGTCGATCTGCCCAAGGTTTCCAGCGAAGCCTTGCCGCAGGACAACAACGTCCAGGTCCTGACCATTTCGATCAAGGCCGACAAAACCTACTACTGGAACCTTGGCAGCGAAGTCGACACGGACAAGCAGATGGACAAGGCCATGACCTTGCCGCAAATGACCGACGCGGTGACCAAGATCATCGCCGCCGGCCGTGATCAGGGCAAACAGACCCAGGTCTTCATCCGTGGCGACAAGGCTGTCGACTATGGTGCGGTAATGGGCGCCATGGGCGGGTTGCAGAAGGCCGGTGTCGGTAACGTTGGCCTGATTACCGAGGCGCCCTGATGCAACAGCGAGAGCCATCCGCCTCGGAAAGCTACTTCTGGCCCAGCATCTGGGCCATCGCGCTGCACGTCCTGGTGTTCGGCATGCTGTTCGTCAGCTTCGCCATGACCCCTGAACTGCCGCCGTCCAAGCCTATCGTCCAGGCTACCCTGTACCAGCTGAAATCCAAGAGTCAGGCCACTACCCAGACCAATCAGAAGATTGCCGGGGAAGCGAAGAAGACCGCTTCGCGCCAAACCGAAGAAGAACAGATGGAGCAGAAGAAGGTCGAGCAGCAGAAACAGGAGGCTGTGAAGGCCGCGGAACAAAAGAAAGAAGAGGCGGCTCAAAAGGCCGAGGAAGCGCGCGCGGCTGCAGAAGCGAAGAAGGCCGAGCAGGCCAAGGCGGCTGACGAGGCGAAGAAGGCCGAGGCGGCGAAGAAAGCCGAGGAAGCCAAGAAGGCCGAAGAGAAGCAGCTCGCCGATATAGCCAAGAAGAAGGCCGAGGACGAAGCCAAGAAAAAGGCTGAAGAAGAGGCGAAGAAGCAAGCGGCTGAAGAGGCCAAGAAAAAAGCAGCCGAGGACGCCAAGAAGAAGGCCGCCGAGGACGCGAAGAAAAAAGCGGCCGCCGCCGAAGAGGCGAAGAAGAAGGCAGCCGAGGAAGCGAAGAAGAAAGCAGCAGCCGACGCGGCCAAGAAAAAGGCCACCGAGGCAGCCCGCAAGGCGGCGGAAGACAAGAAAGCCCAGGCCCTGGCCGAGCTGCTGTCCGACACCACCGAGCGCCAGCAGGCACTGGCGGACGAGCAGGGCGACCAGGTCGCCGGCGACTTCGACGACCTGATCCGGGCGCGGGCAGCCGAAGGCTGGGCGCGACCACCTTCTGCGCGCAAGAACATGACAGTGGTCCTGCAGATCAACATGTTGCCCGATGGCACCATCACCAACGTCAGCGTCGCACGCTCCAGTGGTGACGGTCCGTTCGACAGCTCCGCCGTGGCGGCTGTCAAGAACATCGGGCGCCTGACCGAAATGCAGGGTTTGAAACCGAGCGAATTCAATCCGTATCGTTCATTCAAGATGACATTCACACCTGAGGACCTAGCCTTGTGATTAACCTTCTTAGAGGACTGCTGGTCGTTCTCTGCTGTGCAGCAGGGATGGCCAACGCAGAAGAAAAGAACATTCTGGTGACCAGCGGCAGCGACCGGGCCACCCCGATCGCCGTAGTGCCTTTCGGTCTGCAGGGCGGCAGCGTCCTGCCCGAGGACATGGCCGACATCATCGGCAATGACCTGCGCAACTCGGGTTACTACTCGCCGATTCCGCGGCAGAACATGATCAGCCAGCCGAGCCAGGCCAGCGAAGTCATCTTCCGCGACTGGAAAGCGCTGGGTGCGCAGTACGTGATGGTCGGCAGCATCGTGCCGGCGGGCGGTCGCCTGCAGGTGCAGTACGCGCTGTTCAACGTTGCCACCGAGCAGCAAGTGCTGACCGGCAGCGTTTCGGGCACCGTCGACCAGTTGCGCGACATGTCCCACTACATCGCCGACCAGTCGTTCGAGAAACTCACCGGCATCAAGGGCGCGTTCTCGACCCGCATGCTCTACGTGACGGCCGAGCGTTTCTCCGCCAACAGCACCCGCTACACCCTTCAGCGCTCCGACTACGACGGCGCTCGTGCTGTGACCCTGCTGCAATCCCGCGAGCCGATCCTGTCGCCACGCTTCGCGCCGGATGGCAAGCGCATCGCCTATGTGTCCTTCGAGCAGCGTCGCCCGCGTATCTTCGTGCAGCACATCGATACCGGCCGCCGCGAGCAGATCACCAACTTCGAAGGCCTGAACGGTGCTCCGGCCTGGTCGCCTGACGGCAACCGCCTGGCGTTCGTGCTGTCGCGCGACGGCAACCCGGAGATCTACGTGATGGACATGGGCTCGCGCCAGCTGACCCGTGTGACCAACAACCCGGCCATCGACACCGAGCCTTTCTTCGGCAAGGATGGTTCGACCCTGTACTTCACTTCGGACCGTGGCGGCAAGCCGCAAATCTACAAGACTACTATCGGCAGCGGCGGCGCCGAGCGCGTGACTTTCGTCGGCAACTACAACGCCAACCCGAAACTTTCGGCGGATGAAAAGACTCTGGTGATGATCCACCGCCAGGACGGTTTCACCAACTTCAAAGTGGCTGCGCAAGACCTGCAGCGCGGCAGTGTAAAGATCCTCACGGATACCAACCTTGATGAGTCTCCCACTGTTGCGCCAAACGGCACCATGCTAATCTACGCCACCCGCCAGCAGGGCCGGGGAGTCTTGATGCTCGTCTCTCTCAATGGACGCGTGAGGCTCCCGCTTCCTACCGCTCAAGGCGAAGTCAGAGAACCGTCCTGGTCCCCTTACCTGAACTGATGCGGCGATACACGTTTTACTTAACACACTGGGGTTCATTAGGAGTTTCACGATGGAAATGCTGAAGTTTGGTAAGTTTGCTGCGCTGGCTCTGGCCATGGCCGTAGCTGTAGGTTGCTCCTCGAAAGGCGGTGACAACGCTGGCGAAGGCGCTGTTGATCCAAACGCTGGCTATGGCGCCAACACCGGTGCTGTCGACGGCAGCCTGAGCGAAGAAGCTGCTCTGCGCGCAATCACCACCTTCTACTTCGAATACGACAGCTCGGACCTGAAGCCAGAAGCCATGCGCGCCCTGGACGTTCACGCCAAGGACCTGAAAGCCAACGGCGCTCGCGTCGTCCTGGAAGGCAACACCGACGAGCGCGGTACTCGCGAGTACAACATGGCTCTGGGCGAGCGTCGTGCCAAGGCCGTTCAGCGCTACCTGGTGCTGCAAGGCGTTTCCCCAGCCCAGCTGGAACTGGTTTCCTACGGCGAAGAGCGTCCAGTTGCCACCGGCAACGACGAGCAGTCCTGGGCTCAAAACCGTCGCGTCGAACTGCGTAAGTAATTCGATATGCGAGCGTGCCGTCGTGCTGTAACCGTCCTGGCTCTCGCCCTGCCTCTCATGGCAGCGGCCGAGGTTCCTGTTGTCGATGACAATGCTGGTGGATATAACGGCGCAAGCAGTTATCCGCCGGCAGGTTACGGTACGAACGGCGCCTACGCCGGGGGAGGGGTTTCGACCCCTGCCTCGGCGCAGGGCCAGCTTTTCATGCAGTTGCAACAAATGCAGGAACAGATCGATCGGCAGCAGAACACCATCGAGATCCTGCAGAATGAAGTATCCCGCCTGAAACAGGA
This sequence comes from Pseudomonas bharatica, assembly GCF_048586865.1. NCBI lineage: Bacteria > Pseudomonadati > Pseudomonadota > Gammaproteobacteria > Pseudomonadales > Pseudomonadaceae > Pseudomonas > Pseudomonas bharatica. The sequence continues at coordinate 149,064 of NZ_JBMAWR010000007.1, forward strand.
GGGCCTGGAGCGTTACCAGGACCTGGATCGGCGTATCTCAAGCGGCGCGGCTCCGGCTCCGTCTGCAACCCCCGAGAATTCCGCTGACGGTGGCGCGACTGCGCCAGCCGCCGGCAACACTGCGGCAGCGGCCAACCAGCCGGCCGCAAGCAGCGAACCGGGTGATCCGGCGAAGGAAAAGCTGTACTACGATGCGGCGTTCGACCTGATCAAGGCCAAGGATTTCGACAAAGCCGCCCAGGCGTTCAATGCCTTCCTGCGCAAGTACCCGAACAGCCAGTATGCTGGCAACGCCCAATACTGGCTGGGTGAAGTGAACCTGGCCAAAGGCGACCTGCAAGGCGCAGGCCAGGCCTTCGCCAAGGTCAGCCAGCTGTATCCGAAGCACAACAAGGTGCCGGACTCGCTGTACAAGCTGGCCGACGTGGAGCGTCGTCTCGGTCATACCGATCGGGTCAAGGGCATCCTGCAGCAGGTGGTGACCCAGTATCCTGGTACTTCGGCTGCCCAGCTCGCCCAACGCGACCTGCAGAAGCTCTGAATCACAGCGTTTGAAAGAAACCCGCGCCTGTCGCGGGTTTTTTCGTTAGAATCTGCCCCCTTTTATTGAAACGCTGCCGCGAATAACGCTATGTCGAGTTCGCGGCGGTGCCTGACGGAGGCGGACAGCCTGTTCAGCTGTCCAGCCCGTGGCGACTATGCAAGACACATTACGCATCACCGAAGTCTTTTACTCTTTGCAGGGTGAAACGCGCACCGCTGGGCTGCCCACGGTATTCGTGCGTCTCACCGGCTGTCCGCTGCGCTGCCAGTACTGCGACAGCGCCTACGCCTTCAGTGGCGGCACTCTTCGCACCCTCGACTCGCTGCTGGAGCAGGTCGCCAGCTATCGCCCGCGCTACGTGTGTGTAACGGGTGGCGAGCCACTGGCCCAGCCGAACGTCATTCCCCTGCTGAAGCAGCTGTGTGACGCCGGCTACGAGGTCTCCCTGGAAACCAGTGGTTCGATGGATATCTCCGCCGTCGATGAGCGGGTCAGTCGCGTGGTGGACCTGAAGACCCCTGGTTCCGCCGAAGTCCACCGCAACCGCTACGAGAACATCGAACTGCTGACCGCCAACGACCAGGTCAAGTTCGTGCTTTGCTCGCGGGAGGACTACGACTGGGCGGTGTCCAAGCTGATCCAGTACGGGCTCGACAAGCGTGCCGGCGAAGTGCTGTTCTCGCCCAGCCACCATGAACTGAACGTCACTGATCTGGCTGACTGGATCGTCGCCGACAACCTGCCGGTTCGCTTGCAGATGCAGTTGCACAAACTGCTCTGGAACGATGAGCCGGGACGCTGAGAGGAGCTTCTGCAATGACTGAGAAACGTGCGGTAATTCTGCTGTCCGGCGGGCTGGATTCGGCCACTGTGGTCGCCATGGCAAAGGCCGAGGGCTACCAGTGCTACACCATGAGCTTCGATTACGGCCAGCGCCACCGCGCCGAGCTGGATGCCGCCGCCCGGGTCGCCCGTGACCTGGGTGTGGTGGAGCATAAGGTGATCGGCCTGAATCTCAACGGTATCGGCGGTTCGGCACTGACCGATAGCAGCATCGATGTTCCTGAGGCTCCCAGTGAAGGCATTCCGGTAACCTACGTGCCGGCGCGCAACACGGTGTTCCTGTCCCTGGCCCTAGGCTGGGCGGAAGTGCTGGAGGCACGGGATATCTTCATCGGTGTCAACGCCGTGGATTATTCCGGCTACCCTGACTGCCGTCCCGAGTTCGTCGAAGCCTTCGAGCGCATGGCCAACCTGGCGACCAAGGCTGGTGTGGAAGGGCAGGGGTTCCGCATCCAGGCTCCCTTGCAGAACCTCAGCAAGGCACAAATCGTCCAGGCGGGAATAGCACGAGGAGTGGATTACAGCCTCACCGTGTCCTGCTACCAGGCGGACGATGACGGACGTGCCTGCGGCAAGTGCGATAGCTGCCGTCTGCGTGCCGAAGGCTTCGCAGCGGCCGGTATTCAGGACCCGACGCGATATTTTTAAATTATTTTGCGATGGGGTGTTGATTTCCCGTTAGAAATCAGTATTATACGCGCCATCCAACGGGTCGTTAGCTCAGTTGGTAGAGCAGTTGGCTTTTAACCAATTGGTCGTAGGTTCGAATCCTACACGACCCACCATTTTCACAGCGGTTTATGTACCAGGAAGTAAAGGCCCGTAAGAGCCGATCTGGTCATGCTGCTGCCTGGAGCGAACCTTAGGCACGCTTCAGTGTGATGTAGATATGAAATAGCCCGCAGCCGTTACTGGTTTGCGGGCTTTTTTGTTGGCTGGCCGCTGCCGATGAATAGATTCCTGGGCACTTTCACCACCCATCCGCATGGGCGAATTGACCCGCATCGCCTGCAGAATTCCAACCTGCTGATCGTTAACGTGGTGATGCGGTGCGCTGCGGCTACCCACACCATGATGCCGTTCAAGCAGCTGACAACGTTCAAACCGAATACCGCGAGGTAAAGACCGTTTTAGCCTGAGGCGCTGGTGCGCAGATAAGTAATGGCGCAGTAATTGCCCGGTAACCCTTGTCTAGGTATAGTGCGATCCATTCTCAAATGCGATTGACTCGCCATACAGGACGTCTGCCTCATGGATTCGGTCTCTCACCGCGATTGCACGACCCATGGCGACATCAGGACGTTGTACGTCGAGCACCATTCCTGGCTGCAAGGCTGGCTGTTGCGGCGTATGGGCTGTCGCAGCGATGCGGCTGATCTTGCCCACGACACCTTCCTGCGCCTGTTCGCCCCGTCCGCAGTACCCCGTGAGTCAGACCTGCGCCAGCCGCGCGCGTACCTGGCCACGGTCGCCCGTCGCCTGATGCTCAACCTTTACCGCCGTCGCTCGATCGAGCAGGCGTGGCTGCAGACCCTGGCGCAACTGCCCGAACAGTGGGCACCGTCGGCGGAGGAGCGGTACCTGATTCACGAGGCGCTGCAACTGATCGACTCGCTGCTGAACGGTTTGCCGCCGCTAGTGCGTCGGGCGTTCCTATTGTCGCAACTTGAAGGGCACACCTACCCGGAAATCGCCACAGCACTCGGTGTCACCGTGCGCAGCGTGCAGCGCTACCTGACTCAGGCCATGGAGCACTGCATGTTGCTGGCCCTGGCAGAAGAGCTATGAGCGAGCTGCCGCTGGAGCGGCTCATCGTGCGTGAGGCGGCGCGCTGGTACATGCGCCTCAACGGCGCCGAGCCTGACCCGGTACAGCAGCAGCGGTTCGAGCGTTGGCGCAGCCAGCACCCGGATCACGAACGCGCCTGGCAACTGGCGCAGCGTGTCAGCCAGCAGTGGCAGGGGATCCCGCAAGGTGTCGTGCTGCCGACACTGGAGCAGGCCGACCGGCTCAACCGCCGTGCAGGCCTCAAGGCGTTGATCCTGCTGATGACCGCCGGACCTGCCGCCCTGGTGGCTTGGCGTCACAGCGACTGGCTGGCAGATGAGCGCACTGCGATCGGCGAGCAACGGCAACTGACCTTGGTCGACGGTACGCACCTGTTCCTCGATACCCACACCGCCGTGGACATCGGCTTCGATGCCACGCGACGCCTGCTGCACCTGCGCGCCGGTGAAATCTACGTCACCACTCACCCCGACAGCCTCGGTCGGCCTTTGTGGGTGCAGACCGAGCAAGGGATCATCCGCCCCGTGGGCACGCGGTTCAGTGTGCGCCAGCAAGCGGCGGACTGCCGGGTCAGCGTGTTCGCGGGTGCGGTCGATATCCAGCCGCGCCAGGGCGGTAGCCCAGTGCGACTGGACGCGGGGCAGGCTGCGTCCTTCGACAACCGCCAGGTGTCGCGCTCCGAATCACTGCCCGTGGGCGCGGGTGATTGGGTCAACGGCGTGCTGCGCGTCGAAAGCATGCCGCTCAGCGCCTTCGTCGAAGAGCTGAACCGCTACCGGCCAGGCTTGGTGCGCTGCGAACCCCAGGTCGGGCAATTGCTGATCACCGGTGCGTTTCAGCTGCGCGACACCGATCTGATCCTGAGCGCCGTGTCCCGCGCCTTGCCAGTGCAGGTGGTGTACCGCACCCGCTATTGGGTGACGTTGCAGGCACGCAACGTCTGACAATCTTCTCCAGGGCTGTCCTGTTTTATCGCGCTCGCGTGTCCTCAAGGCAAACAGGTCTAATCGATGCGGAGTCTGCATGCCTTCTTCCTTTCGTTCCTCACCTCTTGCTTCCACCGTTCAGGTGACTGTCCTGGCGCTAGGCGCCAGTGCCAGCCCACTGTTGTTCGCTGCGGACGCTCGGCTTTACGCCATTGCGCCCGGCCCGCTGGGCCAGGTGCTGTCCAGCTTTGCCGCCCGTGCAGGCATCAACCTCGCTATCGACCCGGCCTTGGTGCAAGGTCGTCAGAGCGCGGGCCTGCAAGGTAGTTTTGCGCCTCAGGAGGGCTTCGTGCGCCTGTTGAATGGCAGTGGTTTGCAGGCGATAGGCCAGGGCAGCGGTGTTTACGTGCTGGCGGTCATCCCGCAGACCGAGGCGTCGTTGCAACTCGAGGCCACCCAGATCATCGATAGCCGTAGCTCCGAAAGCAGCGCTGACGGGCCGGTGCAGGGCTACGTGGCCAAGCGCACCACGGTCGGTAGCAAGACCGACACGCCGATCAATGAAATCCCACAGAGCATATCGGTGATTACCCGAGACGAAATGGACCAGCGCGGCGTGCAGGACTTCAACGCCGCCGTGGCCTACACCCCTGGCATTCGCGCGCTGGATTACGCGGGCGGGCAAGGTGCGCCGGACATCTTCCTGCGCGGATTTCGTGCCTTCAACCTGTTCGGCCTGTATCAGGATGGCCTGCGCACCGGTTTCAACCAGTACGACACCAACTTCGAGACCTTCGGCCTGGAGCGAGTGGATGTGATCAAGGGACCGGCCTCGGTGCTGTTCGGGCAAATGGCGCCGGGAGGCGTGGTCAACATGACCAGCAAGCGCCCGCAGGAGACACCCATTCGCCATGTGGAGGTGCAGGGCGGCAGCTTCGACCGCCGCCAACTGGGCCTTGATGTGGGCGACCAACTGGACAGCGACGGCACCCTGTTCGGGCGCCTGCTGCTGCAACGGGATAGCGACACCCAGGTCAGGCATGCCCCCGATGACCGCACTTTCGTGGCGCCCTCGCTGACCTGGAAGGCCGACGATACCAACACCCTGACCTTGCTTGGCAGCTACAGCAAGAGCCGCATTGGCGGTTCCGAGCAGAGTTTTCCCGCTATCGGCACGGTGCTGAAGAGCCCCTACGGCCACATAGATTCAGACACCGATCTGGGCTGGAAGGGCAGTTACTACCACAGCGAAAACACCTCGATCGGCCTGCAGTACGAGCACCTGTTCAACAACGACTGGAAGCTCAAGCAGAACCTGCGCTACATGCACTCCAGCGTCGGTTACCTCTCCAGCGGCCCGGACACGGTGCTCAACGCCGATGGGCGCACCCAGGATATCGGTCTGCAGAATCGCCCGAAAAGCAGCGACACCTTCCTGGTCGACAACAACCTGCAGGGCCTGTTTGACAGCGGCCCCTTGCAGCACACGCTGCTGGTCGGGCTGGACTACTCGCACTACAAGGCCTTCGAGACGCGCCGCAACGGCGACCCCGAACCTGGATTCGAAATGATCGACCTGTACCGCCCGGTTTATGGCGGCGGAGCGATCTGGTACGACCCGCTGCAACGCGACACCGACACCCGCCTGCAACAGGTCGGACTGTATGTACAGGACCAGATCAAGCTCGACCGCTGGGCCTTGACTCTCGGCGGGCGCCAGGACTGGTCAACCGCCAGGGAGAAGGGCGTGTACTTCGGCACCGAGCAGGTCGACACCGTGCAGCGCGACCGCGAGTTCACCGGTCGCGTCGGGCTCGCCTACCTGTTCGACAATGGCATCACGCCTTACGTCAGCTACACCACCTCGTTCCAGCCCAACCCTGAAGCCGACCGCAATGGCAAGCTGTTCAAGCCCACCGAGGGCCGTCAATACGAGGTGGGGGTGAAGTACCAGCCGCCGGGTTATGACGCTTTCGTTACCGTCTCGGCGTTCGACCTGCTGCAAACAAATGTTTCCACCACCGACCCGCTCAATCCCGGCTTCTCGGTCCAGAGTGGGGAGGTGCGTTCGCGCGGGCTGGAAGTGGAGGGCAAGGCCAGTCTCGGCCGTGAACTGAACCTGCTGGCGTCCTACGCCTACCTCGATGCCGAAATCACCGAAGACAACGCCTTCAAAGGCAACACGCCGCGGGCGATTCCGCGCAACACCGCGAGTCTCTGGCTCGACTACACCGTCGCCGACGGTGCATTCAAGGGCGTGGGCATGGGCCTCGGGCAGCGCTACGTCGGCTCTTCGTACAACGTCCAGCACACGCTGAAGACACCGCATTACAGCCTGACCGACGCCACCCTGCGTTATGACCTGGCGGGCATTGGCCTGGACGGCACGCGAGCGTCGGTCTCGGCCAGCAACCTGTTCGACAAGCACTACTTCCAGCCAGGGTTCTACGAGAACTCCGTGCTCTACGGGAACCGCCGTAACGTGATTGCGACCCTCAGTTACGACTGGTGATTGCGCCAAGTGGGCAGGGCGAGCGGATGAGGTCTATCGCCCTTGCAGCTTGTCCCCCGCCCACATGACCGATTTCGTATCGATCCACGCTATCTGCGTTGTCGAATCTGTGGGTAACCCGGCGGCAACCTATGAAAGGGCGGGGTATTACCTTCCGCCCGTCGGGATACACGTCCAGCGCTATCAGCTACGCATAGTCATTTCTGCATCCCGCAGCATCGTCTCGTGGCTATCAACGAGCAGCCGAACAGCACCTCCTACGCCCCGCAGGCGGTTGTTCGAAAAGCACGGCTTGTTTCTGGCGATTCCCCTTCCTAAATCAAAAAAAGAAGGTCGATACCATTCATTCGATTGACATGGATCGATATGTGGCGGATTATTTTTGTTAAGTGATTTTGTCGAATCGCACAGCGATACGGAGTCTAAATTGTACGATCCTCTTGTCAGTGCTACCCCAGGCGCAGGAATGCCACATTCGCCCTCCTATTGGGTTGATACAGCGGGTGAGGCCCCGGATGACGATGGCCCGATCTCGGGTGCAGTCGATGTAGAGGTTGCCATCATCGGGGCCGGCTACACGGGGCTCAGTTGCGCGCTGCATCTGGCTCGTGATCATGGGATCAATGCCGTGGTGCTGGAGGCGAATCAGGTGGCCTGGGGGTGCAGCGGTCGTAATGGCAGTTTTGCGCGTATTTCCGGTGGTCGTGTGCCGCTGGCACAGTTGATCAAGCGCTACGGCGCAACCAGGGCCAAGGCCTATTTCGAGGAGATGTCCGACGGGCTCAACACCGTTCGCGGACTGATCCGCGACGGAGCGATCGCCTGCGATCCACAGCCCGATGGCGTTTACAAGGTGGCGAGCCATGCGTCACACGTCGAGGCACTCAAGCACGAGGTGGGCCTGTACAACGATGTATTGAACTACCGCGCCGAGTTTGTCAGTGGCAGCCAGGTGCATTCGGTGCACAGCGGCGCCGAAGCATTCGGCGCCTTGTATATGCCGGACGGGTTTTCCATGCACCCACTCAAGCTGGCCTGGGGGCTTCACCGCATGGCGCGCACGGCCGGTGCCAGGGTGCACACCTCGTCACCGGTGATGGAGTGGCACAGCAGCAACGGTGTTCATCGTTTGGTCACGCCTGGTGGTGTGGTTACGGCCCGCAAGGTCGTGGTGGCGACCAATGGCTACACCTCGCCAGCACTGAACAAGGCCACTGCCGGACGTGTGCTGCCGGTTCATTCGCAAATCATCGTGACCCGCCCCCTGACTTCGGAAGAGAAGCGGCTCAGCCTTCCAGGCAGCGAATGCATGTTCGATACCCGCAACCTGCTCTCGTATTACCGACGCCTGCCGGACGACCGCATTTTGTTCGGTGGACGCAGCGCCATCACCGGTCGGGAGGCGGACGATCCTCGTCACAGGCAGAACCTGCACGACGCGCTGTGCCGCAAGTTTCCGGTACTGGCCGGTATTGAAGTGGATTACAACTGGGGCGGCTGGGTCGCGGTCAGCGAAAACTCGCTGCCCTTCATCTGCCGGGTGCCGGGGCTCGACAACGTGTACGCCGGTGGTGGTTATGCCGGTAGCGGTGTGTCGTTCTCGGTGCAGACCGGCAAGCGCCTGGCGCAGATGCTGACGGGGACAACGCAGCCCACCTCGATCGATTTCCTGCACCAGGTTCCCAAGCGTTTTCCCTTCCAGCCGTTCCTGCGGTTGGGGCAACGCATGACCTACGCCTGGTATCGGTTCAAGGATTCCCAATAGGCTTTTCGCATCCCGTATGTTTGCGGTAGAGGCCGGAATTAGAGAGGCACAAGTGCTGCCTCCGTCATTATAAAAAGAGTGGTTCGGGTGATTTCGCCCCGCGTTCGATTCAACTGTCTAACTAAAATAACTCAGGAGTTGAAAATGCATTCGATCAATAAGCGCTTGGCTGGCGTGGCGCTGGCCTTGTCCGTGTGTTCCGTGGCCCCTGTGCAGGCTGCGGGTACCGTTACATTCGCTGGTTGGGGCGGGGCGTTGCAGGACGCTGAACGCAAGGCCTATCTCAAACCGGCAGAGGCGGCCCTGGGGATCAGGATCCAGGAAGACAACATGGACGGTCTGGCTGCAGTGCGTGCCCAGGTGATGTCGGGCAAGCCGAAGTGGGACGTGGTCGAGCTGGCCTCCAATGATTGCGTGCTCGCCCAGGAACAGGGCCTGACCGAACCCCTCGATTACTCGGTGATCAGCACCGAAGGCGTGGCAGCCAACTTCTACGGCAAGAACTGGATCGCCAGCAATGCCTACTCCACCGTGCTGGCCTGGGCCAACGATGCCAACGGCAATGCGCCAAAAACCTGGAAGGAGTTCTTCGATCCCCAGGTCAAGGCCTCCCGCGCCATGTATCGCCAGCCCTATACCACGCTGGAGCTGGCCCTGATCGCTGACGGTGTGTCCCCCAAGGCCCTTTATCCATTGGATGTCGACCGTGCCTTCAAGGTGCTGGAGCGTATCAAGCCGCAGGTGGTCAATTGGTGGCGCAGCGGTACCGACTCCGCGCAATTGCTGCGCAGCCGCGAAGTGGATGCCCTGGCGATCTGGGCCTCGCGGGTCGAAGACCTGAAGAAGTCCGGCGAGAACGTCGACTACACCTATGATCACGCGCTGCTCGACTACGACTGTGTGGTCGTGCCCAAGGGCGCGCCGAACAAGGAACTGGCCATGAAGCTGATTGCGCAGATCATGAAGCCGGAAAGCCAGGCGACACTGGTCACCCTGATTCCGAACCCGCCCATCAACGTCAAGGCCTACGACACCGACATCATCCCGCCCGCCATGGCCGCGACCTTGCCAACCGCACCTGCGAACGTCGACAAGGTGGTGTTCTTCGACCCGGTCTGGTGGCAGGCGCACCAGGCGGAAGTCCAGCGTCGTTTTGACTTGTTCATCCAGAATTGATGGGAGGCTCGGATATGTCCGGTTTCAAGAGGAAAACTTTGCATACGGCCGTCGTGGCCGCATTGGCCCTGGCCGCAAGCTGTACCGCGCTGGCCGACAGCCTGACGTTTTCGGGCTGGGGTGGGGCATTGCAGGATGCCGAGCGCAAGGCCTACCTGGAGCCTGCGGCCAAGGTGCTGGGCGTGACGATCAAAGAAGACAACATGGATGGCCTGGCGGCGGTGCGCGCCCAGGTCATGTCGGGCAAGCCGAAATGGGATGTCGTGGAGCTGGGCAGCACGGAGTGCGCCCAGGCCCAGCAGGAAGGCCTGGTCGAACCCCTCGACTACTCGGTGATCGATGCGACTCACGTCGACAAGAGCGTGGTCAGCAGTCACTGGATCGCCAGCCATGCCTACGCCACCGTCGTGGCTTGGGCCGATGACACCGGTGCTCCCGTGGCGAAGAACTGGCAGCAGTTTTTCGATCCGCAGGTCAAGGGCGCCCGTGCCCTGTATCGGCAACCCTGGTTGACCATGGAGGCGGCGTTGCTGGGTGACGGCGTTGCGCCGAAAGACCTGTATCCGCTGGATGTCGAGCGCGCCATCAAGGTGCTCGAGCGGATCAAGCCACAGGTGGTCAACTGGTGGAGTGCCGGTGCCGACTCGGCGCAGCTGTTGCGCAGCCGCGAGGTCGACTTCCTGGCGATCTGGAACGGACGGGTGAATGATGTCAAGGCCAGCGGCGAGAAGGTGAACTACAGCTTCGACGGCGCCCTGTTGAGCCATGACTGCCTGATCGTTCCCAAGGGGGCGGCCAACAAGGACCTGGCAATGAAGCTGATCGCCCAGATCATGACGCCGCAGAGCCAGGCAGCCCTGGCGACGCTCATTCCCTACTCGCCGGTCAACAGCCAGGCATACCAGGAGCCGGTGATCACCGAGGAACTGGCGGCACGCCTGCCCACCTCGCCGCAGAACATCGACAAGGTGGTCTCGGTGTCTCCCGAGTGGTGGGTAAGCAATCAAGCTGCCGTTCGCCAGCGCTTCGCCTTGTTCCTGGCGCATTGACGGTTGCTGCCAGACGCGAAGTAAGGAGGGGCGCCTCGGCGTCCCTGCTTCAATAAAAAGGGCTGAAGTTGCCCGTTTGTGCCGAGTGTGTGTATGTCCGAAGACCCTAAACTTTCGATGTCGATCGACATCGAGAACCTTACCAAGACCTACGACAGCTTTGCTGCGTTGGATGATGTCTCACTCTCGATCAAGAGTGGCGAATTCCTTTCTCTGCTCGGTTCCTCGGGGTCCGGCAAGACCACGCTGCTGATGGCGCTGGCCGGTTTTGTTCGCCCTGACGCCGGCAGTATTCGCTTTGGCGGTCGGGAGATGATTTTCGAGCCGCCACACAAACGCGATGTCGGCATGATGTTCCAGAGCTACGCACTGTTCCCGCACATGAACGTGTTCCAGAACGTCGCCTACCCGCTGAAGCTGCGCGGTTACGCACGCGCTGAAATTCGCCAGCGGGTGGAGCAGGCATTGGCCACGGTAGAGCTCGACCATTTGATCGAGCGAAATATCACCGAGATGTCGGGTGGTCAGCGCCAGCGGATTGCCCTGGCCCGGGCCATCGTCTTCGAGCCGAAGATCCTGTTGATGGATGAGCCGCTGTCGGCGCTCGACAAACGCCTGCGGGAAACCATGCAACTGGAACTGCGCCGCTTGCATGAGCGCCTGGGCATGACCGTAGTCTACGTGACCCATGACCAGCGCGAAGCCTTGACCATGTCCGACCGCATTGCGGTGATGAGCAAGGGCAGGATTCGCCAGATCGATACGCCGGTGAACCTCTACGAGCGCCCGGCCAATCGCTTCGTTGCAGAGTTCGTCGGCGAGTCGTCCTGTCTGCCGGTGGTGGCGCACGAAGGGGGCGCTCGATTCCAGGGACGTTCCCTGGCCACTGTCAGCGCGGTGGCCGGGCTCAAGAACCCTAGCCTGGTGGTTCGTCCGGAAAAACTGCAATTCGTTTCGGCCGATGCCACTGAGTACAACCAACTTTACGGCCATGTCACCGATGTGATTTTCCAGGGTGAGAGCCAACTGGTGCAGATCGACCTGGGCGAGGGCATGTCGGTCGCCATCCGCCGGCCGACCCGCAGCTCCGAAAGCGGCCGCCTGCCAGCCCGTGGCGAGGCCGTGGTGCTTGGCCTGCACCCGCAGGACACCCTGGTGGTTGGAGACGAACCATGAGCATTGGCGATCTGGACGCGTTGAATGCCCGTCGCTTGCGCAGTGCCGAGCGGCGTCACCGCTGGTATCTGTTCGGCTCGGGATTGCCTGCGTTGCTGCTGGTGCTGCTGACCTTCGTCCTGCCGATCGGCTGGTTGTTCTGGCTGTCGTTGTTCGATGCCAACGGCCAGTTGACGGTGGAGAACTATACCCGGCTGCTGGAGCCGATCTATGTGCTGACGTTCGTGCAGACCTTCAAGATCAGCATCATTGTCACCATCGCCTGCGTGCTGATCGGCTACCCCTACGCCTACTTCATGGTCAAGGGCGCGCGCTGGCTGGCCAACCTGGCCATGGGGCTGCTGCTGGTGTCGCTGTGGACCTCGCTGCTGGTGCGTACCTATGCGTGGCTGATCATCCTGCAGCGTCGCGGTATCGCCAACGACCTGCTGATGAGCCTGGGCCTGACCGACACGCCGCTGGCACTGGTGCATAACCTGACCGGCACGGTGATCGGCATGGTGCACATCATGCTGCCATTCATGATCCTGCCTCTGTATGCCGCGATGAAGAGCATCGACCCGATCTACAACCAGGCGGCTGCCACCTTCGGCGCGTCGCCTTCCCGGGCCTTTCGCGATGTGTTCCTGCCGTTGTCGCTGCCGGGGCTGGCGGCCGGTGCCACCCTGGTATTCGTGATCACGCTGGGCTTCTATGTCACGCCTGCGCTGCTGGGTGGTGGCAAGGTGCAGATGATCTCCATGCGGATCGAGAGCGATGTCTCGATGTATGCCAACTGGGGAGCGGCGTCTTCGCTGGGCGTGGTGCTGTTGCTGGCCACCCTGCTCATGTTGTTCATCGTCAAGAAGGGCGCCGGCCTCAGCCGGCGCAGCGAGTGAGATCATGATCGGATTCAAGCAAACCCTGATGGCTGCCCTGCGTGGTTCCTGGCTGTACGTGCTGGTCCTGGCGACCATGCTGTTCCTGGTCCTGCCGACCCTGATCGTGATTCCCATGTCGCTGTCCGATGCGCGCTACCTGAGTTTTCCGCCCAAGTCGCTGAGCATCGAGCCGTTCTTCAGCTATTTCGCCTCCCTGGAGTGGCGCAGCGCGACGGTGGTGTCGCTGATCACCGCGACGCTGACCATGCTGCTGGCCACCACGCTGGGCACGGCGGCCGCGTATTCGCTGCATGTCACCCAATCGCGGCTGACGGGCGTGCTGCGTGGCCTGCTGATGGCGCCGATGATCGTGCCGACGATCTTCATCGCCATCGGCCTGTTCTTTGTCTATGCCCGCATGGACATGAACAACACCATCCCCGGCCTGGTGCTGGCGCACACGCTGTTGGCGCTGCCTTACGTGGTAATCAACGTCAGCGCCGGCCTGCGCAGCTACGACATGACCCTGGAGCAGGCCGCATGCATTCTCGGGGCGACCCGGCTGCGGGCGTTCTTCGACGTGACCTTGCCGCAGATCCGCTTTTCGGTGATCGCCGCCGCCATGTTCGCCTTTGCCATCTCCCTGGACGAAGCGGTGATCTCGCTGTTCATCAGTGGCGGTGACAGTTCCACCCTGACCAAGCGCATGTTCAGTTCGCTGCGCTCGGAGATCGATCCGCTGATCGCGGTGGTGGCGACACTGATGACGCTGCTGTCGATCAGCATGCTGTGCATCAGCATCATGGCCCAGCGCAAGGCCCGGAGGGCGGCGGCATGAGGGGTGTCGACCTGCGGCTCGAACACGCCAGCGGCGAGGTGGTCGGGTTCTTCTGGAACGGTCGCCCGGTTCAGGGACGCCGGGGCGAAAGCCTGGCCGCGGCCTTGTTGGCCAACGGCATCAAGGTGCTGGCCTGGACGCGCAAATCCCACCGGCCGTTGGGCTACTCGGGCAATTACCTGAGCGGGGTGCTCGCGCGGGTGGATGGCGTGCCCAACGTGCGTCTGGACTTGTTCCCGGTGGCGGCCGGAGTGCGGGTGGAGATGCAGAACTGCTGGCCGAGCCCGGCGTTCGATGTGTTGCGCCTGTCGCGGCTGATCCCGTCGGGCTGGATCCAGGGCGGTTTCGAGCACACCAACCTGGTGCCCAGTGGAACGGCGTTGTTCCAGCGTTGGGAAGCGATCCTGGCGTTTCTGGCCGGGTCGGCCAGGCCGGCCACCCCCACCGGGGAGGTCGCAGTGCCGCCGGCCCGTCGCTTGAGCGCCGGGCGCCTGGTGATCGGTGGCGGGCCCGCCGGCTGCGCGGCGGCCAACGAGGCGGCTGCGCAAGGGCTGGATGTGGTGCTGGTCACCCGTGGTCATGACCTGGCGCGGTATGCCCGGGCCGCCGGCCTGGCTCGGCCAGTCCTGGATGAGCGGGTGACGCTGGTCACGGGCGTCGAGGTTTTTGGTGCCTACCGCGAGGGCGAGCTGCTGCTGGGCGCGCCTCATGACCCAAGCCTGGGTGCGCTGGCGCTCGAAGCCGAGGAGATTGTCCTCGCCACCGGACGGCGCGCCTGCCCGCCGGTGGTCCCCGGTATGTGGCTGCCGGGGGTGATGGAGGCACGCACGGCCCTGATCATGGCCAGTGAGCAGGCCGTGGCGCCGGGCGAGCGGGTGGTCGTGGTGGGCAACGGTGATCAGGAGGCATTGGCCAGGCGCTTGCGCCAGTTGGGCGTGAAGGTCGTGGCGGTGCGCCCGTTGGGCGATTTGCGTCGGGTAGCGGGGCGCAACAGGGTCAAGGCAGCGTATTTTGCCGAGCGCATTACCTGCGATGCGCTGGTACATTCCGGCCCTTGGTTGACAGAGGCCAGCCTGACCTTCCAGGGTCGCGCCGAAGGCTTGCTGCAGTTGCGCGAGCAGCGCCCTTGCGACTGGCAAGTGGTGGGGGCTGCCGCCGAGCCGGACCAGCCGGTGCCCGTGGCGGCGCCAGCGTCCCGTCACACCTTGTTGTGCCCGTGCTTCGACGTGTCCAGCCATGAGGTGCAAGCGCTGGTAGAGCAGGGCATCACCGATCTGGAAGTGATCAAACGCCTGACCTCGTGCGGCATGGGCCCTTGCCAGGGACAACCCTGCTGGGATTCGCTGCGCGCCTGGGTCAGTGCCCGAAGCGGTATCGCCCTGGAGCTGCTGGCCAGGCCGACGCTGCGCCCGCCACGCCGGGCCCTGAGCGTCGCTCAGGCCGCGGGCCTGGCCGATGTAGTCGAGCCTTTGAAATGAATACGCCTAATCCTTTGCCTGCCAAGGCATCGATCATCATTGTCGGCGCAGGGATCCAGGGCCTGTCGCTGGCGTTCAATCTGGCAGAACTGGGCGTGCGCGACATTCTCGTGCTCGACGCCGGCTACTGGCAGGGCGGTGCCTCGGGCCGCAACGGTACGCTGATTCGCGGTGCCTTCAGCTCTCCCGAGTGGACACGTTTCTTCGCCCATTCCTGCGAATTGTGGCAAGGCCTGTCCAGGCGCCTGGGCGAGAACGTCATGTATTCCCGCCGCGGCTACACCATGGTGGGCGAGCGCAGTGCCACGGCCGGATTGCTCGACCGCACGCTGGCCGTGCACAAGGAATGCGGGATCCATTCCCACCTGCTGACACCGGGCCGGTTGCGTGAAGTGCTACCCGCCCTGGCCCATGAACGGGTGAGCGCGGCGTTGCACCTGCCTGACAGCGGCGTGGCGCCTCACCACGCGGCCATGCATGCCTATCGCCGGGCGTGCGAGGCCCGGGGCGTAAGCATTCACTATCGCACCTGCGTCACCGCCATCGACCAGAGCGCCGGGCGGGTTGCCGGGGTGCGGGTCGGCGACCAGCGGATTGCCAGCGACACCCTGGTACTGGCCGGTGGTGCCCAGAGCAATGCCCTGGCGCAGATGGCCGGAGTACCGCTGGATGGCTACCCGATGCGCCTGGAGGCCATGGCGCTGGAACCCACGCGGCCCCTGATCGGTCCGGCCGTGGCGTTGCTGGATCGGCTTTGCTATATGCATCAGACCGCGCGTGGGGAAGTGGTGGGAGGGGCCGAGGTGGCCGAGCGCCCGCAACACACCCTGAATGCCGATGTGCCCGTGATGGCAGCCACCGCGCGGGCGTATCTGGAGATGTTTCCGCAACTGGGCCACGCCCGGATCCTGCGCCAATGGGCGGGGCTGGTACACATCTCCAAGGATTTCGGGCCGCTGCTGGGCGCCCATCATGCGTTGCCGGGGCTGTTTGTCAGCGCTGGCTGGTGTTATGGCCACGCAGGCGCTCCGGCTGCCGGCGAGCTGTTGGCCAAGGCAATTGTCAGCGGGCAGGTGGACGAGCGCATGCGCCCGTTCGCCGTGGACCGATTCGAACTGAACCGGCCAGTGGTAGAACCTGGCATCGTACTGAGTCATTTCGAATGAGCGAGCCAAACGGGTACCGTACGCCCTCGAACCCGCATAACCTGAAACGTACCGTGATGCGTATGCCGATGCTGCAGAATAAGGATAAATCCATGAGTTCCCTGGAAGACTCACCACTTTTCATCACTGCCCTGTCGAAAGGGCTTTCGATCCTGACGGCATTCCGAGCCGGGCGGCCGAGCATGAGCCTGGTCGAGCTGGCCGAACACACGGGGCTGAACAAAAGCACCGTGCAGCGTTCCGCCTTTACCCTCGAAGCGCTGGGCTATCTGTACAAGGAGCCGGTGACCAAGCGTCTTCGCCTGGCGCCCAAGTCGCTGGACCTGGGCACCGGCTACCTGCAGACCAGCGAATTGATCGAGCGCTCCAATCCGTATCTGCATGAGCTCAACCGCAATGTCGAGGAAAGCTGCAACCTGCTCGAACCCTGCGGGTTGGACATGCTCTACGTGGCACGTTTCCCAAGCCACAAGCAGATTGCCATCCACATGCCGTTGGGCCGGCACCTGCCCATGTACTGCACATCGGCGGGCCGTGCTTACCTGGCAGCGCTGCCGGAAGACGAGTCCGACGCGATCCTGATGGCCTCCGAGCGTCAGGGCTATACCGCCAGCACGGTGACGGAACTGGACCAACTGCGTGCGTTGGTCGCCGAAGCCCGCAGCGCCGGGTATGCCTATGCCCAGGAAGAGTACTTCGCCGGCGATATCAGCGTTGCCGCCGCCGTGGTCAATGCCGATGGCTATCCGTTGGGCGCGGTCAACATTTCCGTGCCGTTCAGCCGCTGGACCCTCGAGGACGCGCGTAGCCAACTGGCGCCCAAGGTCATCAACACCGCCCGAAACATAGCCAGCGCGGCGCGCAGTTTACGCCCCGTGGGCTGACGCCCCGGGGACCCCCTTGCACCCGCACACCCTGCTGCCGGCCCTGGCCGGCGGTATAGGTGCCCCATTGCCCGAAACCCAGGCGTACGTGAAGGAGAGAGTTATGAGTCAGACCATGAAGGCTGCGGTCCTGCACGCTGTAGGTGAGCCGCTGCGTATCGAGCAAGTGCCGATTCCGAAGCCCGGCCCCGGCGAAATCCTCATTCGTATCGCGGCCTGTGGCGTGTGCCACAGCGACCTGCATGCGATTGACGGCGACTGGTCCGCATTGCCGACGCTGCCGCTGATCCCCGGTCATGAAATCACCGGGCATGTGGCGGCCCATGGTGCCGGTGTCAGCGAACCGCCGATCGGCGCAGCCGTCGGCATGCCATGGATGTACAGCGCGTGCGGCACCTGCGAGTTCTGCCTGGGCGGCATGGAAACCATCTGCGCCCAGCGCGAATCCACCGGCTACAGCAAGCAGGGCGGCTACGCCGAGTACATGGTGGCGCCGGCCGCCTTTGTCGCCACCATCGAGCCGGGGGTCGATCTGTACGCCCTGGCGCCCATCCTCTGCGCCGGAGTGACTACATACCGGGGCCTGAAGCGCTCCCGTGCCCGGGCGGGGCAGTGGGTGGCGGTCATGGGCATCGGCGGCCTGGGCCATGTGGCGGTGCAGTATGCCGTCGCCATGGGCTTGCGGGTGGCGGCCATCGATGTGTCCGCCGACAAGCTGGAACTGGCACGCAGTTATGGTGCCGAGTGCCTGGTCGACGCCCTCGACAACCCGGTGGAAACCCTCAAGCGGCACATCCCGGGTGGCGTCCACGCGGTACTGGTGACGGCCACTGCCAATGCCGCCTTCGAGCAGTCGGTGAAGATGCTGCGCCCTGGCGGCACGGCGGTGTTCATCGGCTTGCCCGGTGGCGATGCCGATACGGTGCGCGCATCGATCTCCAGCATCAGCGGCTGGGAGCTGTCCATCACCGGCTCGAACATCGGCACCCGGCAGGACCTCAACGAGGCGGTGGCCTTCGCCGCCCGCGGCCAGGTCAAGGCCCAGGTCAACCTGGAGCGCCTGGACGACATCAACGACATCTTTGCGCGCATGCGTCAGGGCCAGTTGGTGGGCCGCACGGTGCTGAAAATTGCCTGAGCTATTCACCTTCAACAGCATTCAACCACCCAACAGGAATCACCTCATGACCATCACTCGTCTGCAACCCAACCCCGGCCTGCTCAGCCACGCGCTGGTGCACAACGGCATCGTCTACATCACCGGCCAGGTGCCGGCCGACCGCACCCAGGATGTCTCCGGGCAGACTGCCCAGGTCCTGGCGCGGATCGATGCACTGCTGGTCGAAGCCGGCTCCGACAAGTCGCACATCCTGTTCGCGCAGATCTGGCTCAAGCATGCCGTGCAGGATTTTGCCGCCATGAACGCCGTGTGGCGCGAGTGGATCCCGCAGGACGCGCTGCCGGCACGGGCCACCGTGGAGGCCAACATGGCGGCGGAGAACATCCTCGTCGAAATCGCCCTGCAGGCAGCGGTCAAGGCCTGACCGGCCCCTGAACAGCCGGCTTTCGGCATCGGAGAATATGCATGAGCAGTATCGTTCCTCATCTCATCAACGGTGTGCGGGTCCAGGGGACCGGGCGCACTGCTGACGTCTACAACCCGTCCACCGGCACCGTGGTCAGGCAGGTGGCGCTGGCCAATGCGGCCACCCTGCAGCAGGCCATCGAGGCGGCCAGGGCTGCCTTCCCGGCGTGGCGTAATACGCCGCCGGCCAAGCGTGCGCAAATCATGTACCGCTTCAAGCAATTGCTGGAGCAACACGAAGCCGACATCGCGGCGATGATCAGCGAAGAGCACGGCAAGACACTCGAAGACGCAGCAGGCGAACTCAAGCGTGGCATCGAGAACGTGGAGTTCGCCTGCGGCGCACCCGAGCTGCTCAAGGGTGACTACAGCCGCAATGTCGGCCCGCACATCGACGCCTGGACCGACCTGCAGCCGGTGGGCGTGGTCGCCGGCATCACGCCGTTCAACTTCCCGGCCATGGTGCCGCTGTGGATGTACCCGCTGGCCATCGTCTGCGGCAACTGTTTCATCCTCAAGCCTTCCGAGCGCGACCCCAGTTCCACCCTGTACATCGCCGAACTGCTGATCCAGGCGGGGCTGCCCGCTGGCGTCATGAGCGTGGTGCATGGCGACAAGGAAGCGGTCGATGGCCTGATCGAGTCGCCGCACGTCAAGGCGCTGAGCTTTGTCGGCTCCACGCCCATCGCCGAATACATCTACAGCGAAGGCACCAGGCGCGGCAAGCGCGTGCAGGCCCTTGGCGGGGCGAAGAACCACGCGGTGCTGATGCCCGACGCCGACCTCGACAATGCCGTCGGCGCGCTGATGGGCGCGGCCTATGGCTCTTGTGGCGAACGCTGCATGGCGTTGTCGGTGGCGGTCTGCGTGGGCGATGCGATCGCCGATGCGCTGGTGGAAAAACTGGTGCCGCAGGTGCGCGCCTTGAAGATCGGCGCGGGCACCTCGTGCGGCCTGGACATGGGGCCGCTAGTGACCGGCGCTGCGCGGGACAAGGTCAAGGGCTACATCGACGCAGGCGTCGCCCAGGGCGCCACGCTGCTGGTGGACGGTCGCGACCTGGTGGTGGCCGGCCATGAACAGGGCTTCTTCGTTGGCGGCACGCTGTTCGACCGGGTGACCGCGCAGATGAGCATCTACACCGACGAGATTTTCGGCCCGGTGCTGTGCATCGTCCGCGTGCCGAGCCTGGAAGCGGCGATGCAGTTGATCAACGCGCACGAATACGGCAACGGCACCTGCATCTTCACCCGCGACGGCGAAGCGGCCCGGTTGTTCTGCGACGAGATCGAGGTGGGCATGGTCGGTGTCAACGTGCCGTTGCCGGTGCCGGTCAGCTACCACAGCTTCGGTGGCTGGAAACGTTCGCTGTTCGGCGACCTGCATGCCTACGGCCCTGACGGTGTGCGTTTCTACACGCGCAAGAAAGCCATCACCCAGCGCTGGCCGCGCCGTGCCAGCCATGAAACCGCCCAGTTCGCGTTCCCCAGCAACGCTTGAGTGGCCAAGGTCGGGTCAATCCTGTCGCGTGGGCGATGAGCCTCACGCGGCGTCCTGCTCACGTGGAGACAGACATGAACAACGCATTGAAGTTTTACATCGACGGCCAGTGGGTAGCCCCGCAGGCCGGCAACACCCTGGACGTGATCGATCCTGCCACCGAGCAGGCGTTCGTCCAGATCGCCGTGGGCGACGCCCGGGATGTCGACAAGGCGGTAGAGGCCGCTGCCCGGGCCTTCCCGGCGTTTTCGAATACGTCCGTTGCTGAACGCCTGGCCCTGCTCAAGGAAATCCTGCGTGTGTACAACCTGCGCTACGAAGACCTGGTCAAGGCTGTCAGCCAGGAGATGGGGGCACCGCTGCATTTTGCCCGTGATGCGCAGATCTGGAGCGGTCGCGCGCACCTGGAATCCACCATCAGCGCCCTGGAAAACTTCCGGTTCAGCGAGCAGCACGGTGCCACCCATGTGGTGCGCGAGGCCATTGGCGTGTGCGCCCTGATCACGCCGTGGAACTGGCCGCTGAACCAGATCGTCTGCAAGGTGGCGCCGGCCATCGCCGCCGGCTGCACCGTGGTACTCAAGCCCAGCGAAATCGCGCCGCTCACCGGCATCATCTTTGCCGAGATCCTGCATGAGGCCGGCGTGCCGGCGGGGGTGTTCAACCTGCTCAACGGCACCGGTCCCGACGTGGGCCAGCACATGGCGAGCCACCCGAAAGTGGACATGGTCTCGTTCACCGGCTCCACTCGCGCCGGCATCATCGTCGCCAAGACGGCGGCCGATACCGTCAAGCGCGTGGCCCAGGAACTGGGCGGCAAGTCGGCCAATATCCTGCTCGAGGACGCCGACCTCGACGTGGCGGTGGCCAAGGGCGTGCAGGGCTGTTTCTCCAACTCCGGGCAATCCTGCGACGCGCCGACCCGCATGCTGGTGCCGGCCAGCCTGCATGCCCGCGCGCTGGAGATCGCCAGGCTGACTGCCGGGCAATTGGTCACCGGCAGCCCGCTGGACGAAAAAACCAATCTGGGGCCGGTCATCAGCGAGGCACAGTTCAACAAGATCCAGGGGCTGATCGCCAGCGGCATCGAAGAGGGCGCCACGCTGGTCGCCGGCGGCCTCGGGCGGCCTGACGGGCTGGACAAGGGCTATTACGTGCGACCGACCGTGTTCGGCAACGTCACGCCGCACATGACCATCGCCCGCGAGGAAATCTTCGGTCCGGTGCTGTCGATCATGCCCTATGACACGCTGGAACAGGCGATCGAGATGGCCAACGACACGGTCTACGGCCTGGCGGCCTACGTGCAGTCACGGGATCTCGAAAAAGCCCGCGCCGTCGCCGGTCGCATGCGGGCCGGCTCGGTCTACCTGAACTACCCAAGCTGGGACACCTTCGCACCCTTCGGTGGCTACAAGCAGTCGGGTAACGGACGCGAGTATGCGGGGTGGGGCATCCATGACTTCCTGGAGATCAAGGGCATCGTCGGCTGGGGACAGCAGTGACTCGCCGGCAGCTCGCTTGATCAGCAAACCCGGGCGCGCTTCAAGGTGATTGAAAGATGAAATGGCTCGCTGCCGGTGACGGTCAGCGGGCTTTTTCGTTCATGGGGTTTCCAGAGGCCAGCCAGCGTTCAGATCAGCTCCGTTGGCATCGATTGCAATACGCCGATGCTCGGTTTCGCGAACAGGTACCCCTGCATCAACTCGATACCCAGTGCTGTAAGGGCGTCTCGTTCCTCGCGTGTTTCGATGCCCTCCGCGATGACGGTGATGCCCAGGCGCCTGGAAACCAGAACGATCCCTTCGACAATGGCGCGTCGCACACTGTCCTGGCCGATGCCGCGGGTCAGCGCCATGTCGATTTTCAGCACCTGGGGCTGGAACATGGCCAGCAGGTTGAGGCCTGAATACCCCGAGCCGAAATCATCGATTGCTGTGGTGAATCCCTGGCGCTCGTATTCGAGGAAGATGGATTTCAGATGATCGGGATCCTCGACCTGCTCACCTTCGGTGACTTCGAACATGATCCGGTCGATGGGGAATGCCCATTCACTGGCGGCCTCCAGCGTTGCGCGGACACAGGTCTCGGCGCGGTAGACCGCGTTGGGAAGAAAGTTGATGCTCAGCTTGCAGTCCGGTATCGCCGGCATGCCGAGTTGTGCCGCCAACTCGATCGCCTTGACCCGGCACGCCTGGTCGAACCGATAGCGGTTGGTTTCATTGACTCTGGCCAGGATGCTGGCCGCCGACTGCCCATCAAGGCCCCGAACCAGAGCCTCGTAGGCATAAGGCTTTGCGGTGGTGACGTTGAAGATGGGTTGAAACGCCATGGTGAAGTCGAATCCCAGGCCGTCAGGGTTGCGGCACTCGGCACATCCGATTGGCTTGAACGATTTCAGTGGGATGGTTCGCATATAGCCAATCTCGTCGGTTCGAAATGTCGACCAGCCTCGCACAGGGTCTTCCAGGTCTTCAGGATTTTCCTGTTCGACCCGGACTGCAAGGAAGGGGTGGATTTAGAGACTTGATTTATATCCCAATCGTTCAGTACTGATTTGATTTTTCCCGTTTCTAGAATCGACTCATTTTGGCCTTGGCCGACGTTGAGGTTGATAGGAGTCCAGTTTTAACGTTGCGGGTTATCGCGAACCTGCGTCGTTGCATTGGCACTCGCGTAGCACCCGGTCCACGGCGCTCGACCGGTTTTTGCGCCAGGTACAGGTCAGTCTGGAAAGCGCAGGTGAGGCAGATACCTAGGCGTGTACCGAGACCTGGTTACGCCCACCCTTCTTCGACGCATACAGCGCCTGGTCGGCCCATGCGATCAGATCGGCATGGCTGTCCGAGGGCCGGTCGAGATCGGCGACACCCAGGCTGATGGTGAAGCGGATGCTCTGCCCCTCGTGCTGGACTTCCAGTTCCTCCACGGCTTTGCGCAGGCGCTCGGCGAAGGCTGTTGCGCCGAGCTTGTCGGTGTCCGACAGCACCACCGCGAATTCCTCGCCGCCGTAGCGTCCGGCCACATCGGTGTCGCGCACGTACTGTCGGAGCAGGGCGGCGACCTGCTCGATCACCTTGTCGCCGGCCTGGTGGCCATAGGTGTCGTTGATGCGCTTGAAGTGATCGATGTCGAACATCACCAGGCTGGTGTGGTTGCCATGCCGCTGATGGCGGGCATACGCGACCTTGAGGCTGTCTTCCCAGTGACCACGGTTGTATAGCCCGGTCAGGCGATCGGTGCTGGACAGCTTCTGCAACTGGGCATTGGCTGACTGCAGCATGTGCCGGTTGGTGGCGACGTCGGTCACGTCATAGATCACCAGGCAGAAGTGGCTGATGCTGCTGTCGGTGGAGCGCAGCGGGAACAGCGTGGTGTTCTGGTACATGAAGTCTTCCTGCCCGGTGATCGGCTGGTAGTTCTTGAACCGCACCAGATAGGGGCGTTGTTCCCATACGGTGAACGCTGCCGTGCCCAGGGTTGCGACGCTGTCGAGCTTGCGCCGGAACCACTCTTCGTTGACTTCGGGAAACAGCCTGAAGAACGACTGGCTGATGGCATCCTTGGGCGGCACCCCGGAGCGGTTCTCCATGAAGGTGTTCCAGACCTGCACGCAGTGGTCGCGATCGAGCACCACGACGCCGACATCGATGCTCTGCACGATCGCCAGCAGCCAGTGGAACTCGGTCAGATCAAGAGGTTTGTTCATGGCTCAGTTCATCAGGTACGCGAGTTTATGGGTGAGGCGTTCGATGGAGTCCTCGGTGAACAGCAGCAACAGGTCGAAGCTGATGTCATGCCCTTCGAGCCGATAGCTGATCTCCACCGCCAGCGTCTTCTTCCAGCGCCCCTGGTTGACCCGGATAAGCTCCTCGATGTTGGCGTGCTGCCCGAGGATCTGCGGGTGGCACTGGGAGAACACCACATCGACCTGCTCGGCGATGCCGCTCAGACAGGCGCCGATCAGGATGCTGGACAGGTCCAGGAGCATTTCCAGGTCGGAGGCATGACTGCTCTGGTGCTTCATCAGGCGCGCCATATCGGCGATTTCGGCGTCATGGAACATCAGCAGCGCCTCGCCGGCGATACCGCCGCCGATGAAACCCTGGCACACGGCGGTCAGTTGCTGGCTGCGCCCGGCGTCGGCCAGGGCCATATGCAGTTCGCCGACCTCGAGGACGTTCACGTTAGGGACCGGCAACTGGACGAACACGCCGAGCACCTTGGCGATCAGGGCGGCGGCCCGCCCCATGGCGACGTTGACGGTCTCGCGGAAGACCTCGTTGAAGCTGACGGCAGCGTGGGTCTGCGGACGATGGCTATGCGCCGCCTGGCCTGCCAGGCGCAGCAGGCCGAGGCGGTCGAGGGTTTCGCGCAACTGGTCCTGTTCGAAGGGCTTCTTCAGGAAGGCGAGGGCGCCCAGCTCCTGCACGCGGCGCAGGGCCTCCTGCTGAACGTCCCCGGAAATAACGATGACGTTGGCCTTCAAGCCTTCGTCGCGCAATGCATGCAGTACCTGGTAGCCATCCATCTCCGGCATGTTCAGGTCCAGCACCACGACCTGGCCCAGGCCCTTGCGCACAGCGTCCATGCACTGGTGGCCATTGGCGGCTTCGGTGACCGAAACCGGCCAGTCGGAAGGCAGGGCCCGCAATACCTGCTTGCGGGCAACGGTGGAGTCGTCACATACGGTTAGGGTAGTTACTGACACAAGTCACGGCTCGTTATCTGGAGTTGCGGAATGATTTCATTATGCCATAGCCATACAAATTCTATGCTTAATGACTCAGGGAATCTCTGATGCCTCAAGTGGATCCATTACGGTAATCCCTGATCGTGGATTCAGGATTGGCCTGAGTCAGTGTTGAGGGAAAAACCCATGCACAGTTCATACTCATTCGGCGCTTTTTTTATGAAACGCTGAAAAAATTCCTGTTTCGCCAGCCTCGATCCACCCAGGCCCGGCCTTGGCCGGTCGGCGTCGGGGCGTCATTCGCCATCCGGTTTCCCTGCAAGCCCGGAGAGATGAAACGTTTCGTCAATTTGTCGGACAAGGACCTTTCCTGCTGTCAGAGCGACATCAAGCAGTGGTATGTTGCGGGGCAGAATGAAGTCGAAATAAGTGGATTGATCATGCCCAAAGCGTCCCACCAAGAACTGCGCCGTGCGTTTCGTAAACTCCTTGCTTCCCCCCGCTGTTACCACACCGCCTCGGTGTTCGATCCGATGTCAGCGCGTATCGCCGCCGACCTCGGTTTCGAGGTGGGTATCCTCGGGGGCTCGGTGGCGTCGCTACAGGTACTTGCAGCACCGGATTTTGCCCTGATCACCCTGAGCGAGTTCGCCGAGCAGGCCACCCGCATCGGGCGTGTCGCCCAGCTGCCATTCATTGCCGACGCCGACCATGGCTACGGTAACGCCCTGAACGTGATGCGCACGGTGATCGAACTGGAGCGCGCCGGGGTTTCCGCACTGACCATCGAAGACACCCTGCTGCCGGCCCAGTTCGGGCGCAAATCCACCGACCTCATCAGCATCGAGGAAGGCGTCGGCAAGGTCCGTGCGGCCCTTGAAGCCCGTGTCGATCCGGAGCTGGTGATCATCGCCCGGACCAACGCCGCGGCCATCCCGACCGAGGAAGTCATCGCCCGCGCGGTGGCCTACCAGAACGCTGGCGCCGACGGTGTGTGCATGGTTGGCGTGCGCGATTTCGAGCACCTGGAAGAAATCGCCCGCCACCTCAGCGTACCGCTGATGCTGGTGACCTATGGCAACCCGCAACTGCACGACGATGCGCGCCTGGCGCAACTGGGTGTGCGCATCGCGGTCGATGGCCATGGCGCCTATTTCGCCGCGATCAAGGCTACCTACGACTGCCTTCGCGAGCAGCGCCGGATCACCAGCGCCGCCTCGGACCTGAGCGCCACCGAGCTGACTCACACCTACACCCAGCCGAATGACTACATTGTCTGGGCCCGCGAGTTCATGGACGTCAACGAGTAGGACATTTCCTTATCCCGGGATCACCGGGGCGCCTGGCGCGCCCCGGCGTCGGGACGACCGATGCTGTAGTAGACCAGTCCTGCCTCGGCCATCTGTGCCGGTTCGTAAAGGTTGCGGCCATCGAACACCGTGGCGTCGAGCAGGCGCTGCCTGACCAGGCCGTTGTCCAGAACCCTGAAATCCTGCCATTCGGTGACTATCACCAGGGCATGGGCGCCTGCCAGGGTGTCTTCCTTCCTGTCCATCAAACGCAGGTCGTCGCGTTCACCGAACAGGCGGCGGGCTTCGGCGTGGGCTTGTGGGTCGAACGCCTGGACATTGGCTCCAGCCTGCCATAGCGAGCGCAGCAGCACCTGGCTGGAGGCCTCGCGCATGTCGTCGGTGTTGGGCTTGAACGCCAGGCCCCAGACGGCGAAGGTCTTGCCTGCCAGGTCGCCGTCGTAGTGACCGAGTACCTTCTCGAACAGCCGATGTTTCTGCCGCTGGTTCACTGCGTCCACGGCCTGGAGCAGGCGCGGCTGGTAGTCGTATTGCTCGGCGATGCGTTGCAGTGCGGAAAGGTCCTTGGGGAAGCACGAGCCGCCGAAACCGCAGCCGGCATAGATGAAGTCGTAGCCGATACGCGGGTCGGAGCCGATTGCCCGGCGCACCGCCTCGATGTCCGCGCCGGTGTGCTCGGCCAGGTTGGCCATCTCGTTCATGAACGAAATCCTGGTTGCCAGCATGCAGTTGGCCGCGTACTTGGCCAGCTCGGCGCTGCGGGCGTCCATGCAGATGAACTTGTCGTGGTTGCGGCTGAACGGGGCGAACAGCTCGCGCAGCAGCGCCTGGGTCGCCGGGCTGGCGCCGCCGATGAGGATGCGGTCGGGACGCATGCAGTCGAGCACCGCCGAGCCTTCCTTGAGGAATTCCGGGTTGCTCACCACGTCCACGCGCGTGGCGGTGCTGGCGTCGTGTCGGGCCAGACGGGCCTTGATCGCATCGACGGTACCGACCGGCGAAGTGGATTTGTTGACCACGATCTTATCGCCGCGGGCATGCCGGGCGATGCTGTCGGTCACGGCAAAGACCTGGCTCAGGTCGGCGCTGCCGTCGGGCAATGAAGGGGTGCCGACGGCAATGAAGATCACTGTCGCCGCGTCGATGGCCCGGGCGGCGTCGGTGGTGAAGGCCAGGCGGGCACTGGCCCGGCCGTTTTTCAGCAGCACTGGAAGGCCGGGTTCGAAGATCGGGCAGTGCCCCTCGGACAGGCTCGCCACGCGCCGGGCATCCACATCGACGCAGCACACCGCATGGCCCACCTCGGCGAGGCAGGCGGCGAGGGTCAGGCCCACGTAACCGGTGCCGAACACTGCAACTTTCATAAGAAGCTCCCTTTTCGGTGCGATGCCGTGCGTCCCGCCGCGCAGGGCGGGTTGATGCGCTGAACATGGCAGTGTCCGATGACAGTTGTATGAGCGTGCTACGCGGGGGTGATAATCTCGCTGCCCGGCAATACGGGGCGGAACGCCCGTGCAGTCGCTCAATCAATCAGGGAAAGCAACTGGAACACTTCATGAAGAAAGCACTGTTAGTCATCGGCGGGCTGGTGGTCGCGGGAGCGGCCTGTACCTCGATCGCGTGGTACACCGGCAAGCAATTGCCCGAGGTGCTCGAGGCCTCGCTGGCGCAGACCAACCGGCAACTGGCCGCAGCCCTGAGCGGCAGTGGCAGCGGCAAGGTCGAGTTGTTGTCCCTGGACTCCGGGGTGTTCAGTAGCCAGGCGCGTTATCGCCTGACCCTCGACGGTGCCGAGGGCGAACACCTCCAGCTCGATTTCAAGGACCAACTGGAGCATGGCCCGTTTCCCTGGTCGCGGGTCAAGCGCCTGCAACTGGCGCCGGTGATGGCTGCCAGCAACTACGTACTGGAAAACACCGACGACAGCGCGCCCTGGTTTGCCGTGACCGGCGAGCAAGCACCGCTGCAAGGCAGCATGAGCGTCGGTTACGGCGGTGCGATCCGCAACGAGCTGCGCCTGGCGCCGTTCGAAGCCGTCGGCGAGGACGATACCTCCCTGTCGTTCTCCGGCCTGACCCTGGACATGGATTCGACGCTCGAAGGCGAGGGGTTGCGTCTTCGCGGTGAGCTGGGTCGTGTGGCGATGGTGACGGGTGGTGAAGCCCCGGTCAGTGTCTCGCTCAAGGGCATCGCGCTGTCCACCGACTTCACCATGAGCAGCTACGGCTATTTCGTCGGCTCGATGAACCTGGACGTGGCCGAGAGCTCGCTGTCGTTCGGTGACAATCAATCACTGCGTTTCGGCAAGTTCGAACAGCGCGATGTCTATCGCCTGGAGCAGAGCGGTCTGTCGTTGCAGCAGCAGGCCAGCCTTGCGGATATCACCTTTTCCGGGAACCCCATCGGCAGCGCACGGGTAGCCTGGCATGTCGCGCGCCTGAATCCGGAGGCGGTCGGCAACCTGGTGCAATGGTACGAGCAGAACCTGCCGCAACTGCAAAGCATGGCGTTGGGCCTGACCCCGGACACCGGCGCACTGATGCTGGATGACCCGCAGTTGCAGGCGCCCTTGCTGAAGCTGCTGGCGGGCGGTCCTCGGGTCACTCTGCAGGAGCTGTCGTTCAAGACCGCCAACGGCGAAAGCCGCTTCGATCTCGATCTCGACCTGTCCGCCAAGGGCCCGGAAGGTGTCCCGCTGGAGCAGGCCTTCGCCCAGTCGGTCAAGTCGCTGCAGACCAATCTGAAGATCTCCAAACCGATGATCGGCGACCTCGCGGCCCTGCGCGCCAGGCTCGAAGGGCTGGACGCCGAGCAAGTGCGCCAGGCCTCGGCGTCCGGCGAGATGGTCGGGATGATCGCGGCGCAGAACCAGCTGGCGGCGATCAAGGGAGATGACATTCTCGTGCAACTGGGCTACGCCGACGGCCAGGTGGACTTCAACGGCCAGAAGATGACCGTCGATCAGTTTGCTGCCCTGGTCCAGCAGCGTACTGCCGGATTCACGGGCGCCGCACAGTAACCACGCGGGCTGGCGGGCGCTGTGTCGAGCGTCGCCCGCCTGCCTGGCAAGCTAAAAAAGCCTTTAGAATTCATCCGATTGTCTGTAGCCTTCGGCCACTCATAAAACCGAGGTCGCAGCGGACTTTGCCACCCGTGCAACAGTCGAGCTGTTACCCGATTTGTCCGTGCCCGATGATACTCTCGACTTACGCGCATCAGCGCCTGCAGGTCTTGCGAACATGACGCAGATTTCCGAACGCCTTCTGGTCCAGGCCCACCTGGATGCCAAGCAGCCCAAGCCCCTCACCCCTGAACAAGAGGCCGACTACCGCGCCGCCATCGCCGCCGAACTGAAGGCGCAGGATGCGGTGCTGGTCGCCCACTACTATTGCGACCCGGTGATCCAGGCCCTGGCCGAGGAAACCGGCGGCTGCGTCGCCGACTCCCTGGAGATGGCCCGCTTCGGCAAGAACCACCCGGCCAGTACCGTACTGGTGGCCGGCGTGCGCTTCATGGGCGAGACCGCGAAGATCCTCACCCCGGAAAAACGCATCCTGATGCCGACCCTGGAAGCCACCTGCTCCCTCGACCTCGGTTGCCCGGTGGACGAGTTCTCGGCCTTCTGCGACCAGCATCCCGAGCGTACCGTGGTGGTCTACGCCAACACTTCGGCGGCGGTGAAAGCCCGTGCCGACTGGGTGGTGACTTCAAGTTGCGCGCTGGAGATCGTCGAAAGCCTGATGGACAACGGCGAAACCATCATCTGGGGGCCGGACCAGCACCTGGGGCGCTACATCCAGAAGCAGACCGGTGCCGACATGCTGATGTGGGATGGCGCCTGCATCGTTCACGAAGAATTCAAGTCGCGGCAACTGGCCGATATCAAGGCGCTGTACCCGGACGCCGCGATCCTGGTGCACCCGGAATCGCCGGAGGCGGTGATCGAGCTGGCCGACGCGGTAGGCTCCACCAGCCAGCTGATTGCCGCAGCGCAGCGTATGCCGAACAAGCGTTTCGTGGTCGCTACCGACCGCGGCATCTTCTACAAGATGCAGCAGTTGTGTCCGGACAAGGAGTTCATCGAGGCGCCTACGGCGGGCAACGGCGCGACCTGCCGCAGTTGTGCCCATTGCCCGTGGATGGCGATGAACACCCTGGAGCGCACCCTGCAATGCCTGCGCGAAGGCAGCAACGAGATCTTCGTCGAGCCGGCGCTGGTGCCGCAGGCGATCCGGCCGTTGCAGCGGATGCTGGATTTCACCGCGGCGGCGCGGTTGAAACTGTCTGGTAACGCTTAAGATCCGAAAACGACGCGGACCCTGTGGGAGCGGGTTCATCGGAGCGCCGAACCGCCGCGATTGCTGTGGTGGAGTCACCATCGTAATCGCGGGTGAACCCGCTCCCACAGGGTCCGCGTCGTTTTCGCTTCTTGTAACGATCAGCGCATCATATCCTTGACCATCCGCTGCTGCTCCAGCATGTCCCGCTGCCTGGCATCGATCCGTGACGCCAACTGGAAGTTGGTACCGGCCCGCCGCTTGGCGTAGTCCAGTTGCTGGATAGCCTGGTCGAAATCCCCGGTCAACGCGAAGAATTCGGCCCGGGCCTGATGCAGGCCGATGGTGTTGCCGGACAGCCCGCGGGCTTCGGCCAGGTCATACCAGACATCCGGGTCGTCGCTGCGGTCCTTGACCAGGGCTTCCAGCGCCTTTTCTGCCTCGGCCGGCTTGTTCTGCTTGAGCAGCAGGTCGGCAGCCACCTGTTTCAGCGGGTAGTTGCCGGGATACAACTGGCGCATGCGATCGACCCGCTGTTGCGCGTCGGCCAGGCGATTGTTGGTGATCTCCAGGTCGATCTGGGTCAGGTTGTAGGTGATGTCGTTGGGCGCCTTGGCCAGCAGCGGCTTGAGGTTCTCCCGCGCCTCGTTGAGCTGGCCACCTTTTATCTGCGCCAGGGCCAGGCCGTAGCGCGCTGCGTCCAGCTTGGGATTTTCGTCCAGTTGCGCGCGGAAACGCTTGGCTGCCAGGCCCGGCGTGCCTTCATAGAACAATTGCACCCGGGCGCGCATCAACTGGTAGCGCGCGCTGTCCTCGATACCGCCCGGCGGCGCCTGTTCCGCGCGGTTGCGGGTGTCGGCGATACGGTTTTCGGTAACCGGGTGGGTCAGGAGGAATTCCGGCGGCTTGGCGTCGAAACGGTATTGGCGCATCAGGCGCTCGAACATGGTCGGCATGTTGCGCGGGTCGTAGCCGGCCTTCTCCAGGTTGAGGATGCCGATGCGGTCGGCTTCCTGTTCATTCTGCCGAGAGAAGCGCCGTTGTTCCTGGATGGCTGCGGCCTGGGTGCCGGCAATGGCGGCGATACCGGCATCGCCGGCACCGGACGCCGCGACCACGATGCCGGCGAGCAAGGCCGCCATCATCGGCAACTGCATGCGCTGCTGGGCCTCGACGCCACGAGCGAAGTGGCGCTGCGACAAGTGTGCAAGTTCGTGAGCCAGGACCGAGGCGTATTCACCCTCGGTCTGGGCATTGAGGAACAGGCCGCCGTTGACCCCGACGATTCCACCAGGTGCGGCGAAGGCGTTGAGTTCCGGGCTGTTGATCAGAATGAATTCGAGGCGGCGGTCCTGCAGCTGGCTGGTTTCGGCAAGCTTGTAGACGCTGGTTTCGACATAATCCTTGAGCTGTGGGTCGGACAACTGGCTGACGTTGCCGCGCAGCAGGCTCAGCCAGGCGCGGCCTAGCTGGTGTTCCTGTTGCGGCGAGACGATGGCCGAGCTGGCGTCGCCGAGTGACGGCAGGTCGTCGGCGTGGCTCGGAAGCGCCAGCAGGCAGGCCAGTGTCAGCAGGGTAGGGCGCAGAAAAGTCATGCACGGAGCTCTGGTCGACAAAAAGCCTTACTGTAGCCGCCCGGCACGGTTGCGACCAGTGGCGCAATTCTGCGAGGCTTGCCGGCTCGCCCGGCCCGTTCCGATTCTTCTGGAGTGCTGCAATGACCGCTATTCCCAATCCCGATGCCGAACTGGACGCCAGCGGCCTGAACTGTCCGTTGCCGTTGCTCAAGGCCAAGATGGAACTCAATCGCCTGGCTTCGGGCGCAGTGCTCAAGGTCATCGCCACCGATGGCGGCTCGCAGCGCGACTTCCGCACTTTCGCCAGGCTTGCCGGTCATACCCTGCTTCACGAAACCGCCGAAGGCGGGACCTACACCTACTGGCTGAAAAAGGCCTGAGTCCTTTCCGATGTTCAAAGTGCTTCGCAGCTGGCTGCACCGTTACTTCTCCGATGAGGAAGCGGTGGTGCTGGCGGTTCTGCTGTTTCTCGGTTTCACCGCGGTCCTGACCCTGGGCGGCATGCTCGCGCCGGTGCTGGCGGGGATGGTCCTGGCGTTCCTGATGCAGGGGCTGGTCAATGCGCTGGAGCGTTTCAAGGTGCCGAGCAAGGTCGCGGTCGGCCTGGTCTTCACCCTGTTCATGGGCGCGCTGGCCGTGTTCCTGCTGGTGCTGGTGCCGTTGCTCTGGCACCAGTTGATCACCCTGTTCAACGAACTGCCGGGCATGCTCGGCAAATGGCAGTCGTTGCTGCTGTTGCTGCCGGAGCGCTATCCGCACCTGGTGTCCGACGACCAGGTGCTGCAGGCCATCGAGGCGATGCGCGGCGAAATCGGCAAGTTCGGCCAGTGGGCACTGACCTTCTCCCTGTCCAGCCTGCCGCTGCTGGTCAACGTCATGATCTACCTGGTGCTGGTGCCGATCCTGGTGTTCTTCTTCCTCAAGGACCGCGAGACCATCGCCCGCTGGGTCGTAAGCTACCTGCCGCGCGAGCGCGCACTGATGACCCGGGTCGCCGAGGAAATGAACCGGCAGATCGCCAACTACATACGCGGCAAGGGCATCGAGATCCTGATCTGCGGCGTGGCCACCTACATCGCCTTCGTTGCCCTGGGCCTGAATTACGCGGCCCTGCTGGCGCTGCTGGTGGGGTTGTCGGTGGTGGTGCCCTATGTCGGCGCGGTGGTGGTCACCGTGCCGGTGACCCTGATCGCGCTGTTCCAGTGGGGCTGGGGTGACCAGTTCATCTACCTGATGGCGGTGTACGCGATCATCCAGGCGCTGGATGGCAACGTGCTGGTGCCGCTGTTGTTCTCCGAGGCGGTGAGCCTGCACCCGGTGGCGATCATCTGCGCGGTGCTGTTGTTCGGCGGGCTGTGGGGCTTTTGGGGAATCTTCTTCGCCATTCCGCTGGCGACGCTGTTCAAGGCCGTGCTGGATGCCTGGCCGAGGCGGGAGCCGGCGGTGGCGCCGCTGCTATGAAATGAACAGCGTGAAATGAAAACGGGGCATGTCGATCATGCCCCGTTTCTGTTCAAGCCTTGTTGAGCTCTTCGGCCGCGGCAAGTACTTCGGCCACATGGCCCGGCACCTTGACGCCGCGCCATTCCTTGCGCAGCACGCCGTCCTTGTCGATCAGGAAGGTGCTGCGGTCGACGCCCAGGTATTCCTTGCCGTATAGCTTCTTCAGCTTGATCACGTCGAACAGCTGGCAGAGGCTTTCGTCCTTGTCGCTGATCAGTTCGAAGGGGAAGGCCTGCTTGGCCTTGAAGTTCTCATGGGACTTCAGGCCATCGCGGGACACGCCGAACACCTCGGTGCCGGCGGCCTGGAAGGCGGCATGCTGGTCGCGGAAATCCTGGCCTTCGGTGGTGCAGCCCGGGGTGCTGTCCTTCGGATAGAAGTACAGCACGACCTGGCGACCCTTGAGATCGGCGAGGCTGACCTGCTGGCCGCTGGTGGCCTGCACCTGGAAGTCGGCGACGGGTTTATCGAGTTCGACGGCCATGAGGCGGCTCCTTACATCGGGTTCTGCGGACGCCACGGCTCGATCAGGGCATCCAGGTTGAGTGCATCGGCGAAGTCCAGGAACTGGTCGCGCAACCAGCTGATCTGGGTGCCGGCGGGCAGCGTGACGGTGAAGGTGGCATTGAGCATGGTGCCGCCGGTCTGCGGCGCCTGGTAGGTGTCGCAGGTCAGGTTCTCGAGCTCGACCCGGTGGTCGATGAAGAACTGGCACAGCTCGTTGATGATGTCCGGGCGGTACGCGGCGCTGACGTAGGCGACGTACGGCAGCGACAGCGGGCGCACTTCCAGCTCGGTGCTGCGCACCACGTTGACGATGAAGCCGTGCTTCTTCGCCAGGCTCGGCAGGGCGCCTTCGAAGCGGGCGAGGGCGTCCCAGTTGCCGCTGATCTGCAGGATCAGCGCGCTGCATTCGCCGTGGCGGGTCAGGCGGGAGGTGACCACCGCGCAGCGGCTGTCGTTGCTGGCGCGGCAGAGGATGTTGGTCAGCTCCATCGGGCTCGGGCCCAGGGCGCTGACGACAAGGAATTGTTCGCGGACGGTGGGGGTGGACATAGCATTCCTAAAGCGATGAGCGGTCGGTACCTGACGCGCGGAAAAAGGCTGGTTCGCATGCTCCAGGGGTTCTGGATCGAGGGGCGGACCCTGCCGGAACGCATGGTTGGCAGCCCGGCGGGCCGCTGTGTACCGATCAAAGGACGAAGGGTAGCGAAAATGGCCGCGAAGGGGAATGCTCCAGGCGCCCGCGTCGCTTGTGCAAGGCCGATGGCGCCAGTACCATTACCGCTCTCTTTTTCCGGCAGGAGCAGCTTCATGATTGCGGGCAGTATGGTGGCATTGGTCACACCCATGGATGCACATGGGCGTCTGGACTGGGACAGCCTCAGCAAACTCGTGGACTTCCACCTGCAGAACGGGACCCATGCCATCGTTGCCGTCGGCACCACCGGCGAGTCGGCGACCCTCAGCGTCGATGAGCACATCCAGGTCATCGAGTTCGTGGTCAAGCAGGTCGCCGGCCGCATCCCGGTCATTGCCGGCACCGGCGCCAACTCCACCAGCGAAGCCGTCCACCTGACCCAGAATGCCAAGAAAGCCGGTGCCGATGCCTGCCTGCTGGTGGTGCCGTACTACAACAAGCCGACCCAGGAAGGCCTGTACCAGCACTTCAAGCACATCGCCGAAGCCGTGGACATCCCGCAGATCCTCTACAACGTGCCGGGCCGCACCTCCTGCGACATGCTGGCCGAGACCGTGATCCGCCTGTCCAGCGTGCCGAACATCATCGGCATCAAGGAAGCCACCGGCGACCTGGCCCGCGCCAAGGCGATCATCGAAGGTGTCGGCGACGACTTCATCGTCCTGTCGGGCGACGATCCGACCGCCGTCGAGCTGATCCTGCTCGGTGGCAAGGGCAACATCTCCGTCACCGCCAACGTCGCTCCGCGCGAAATGGCCGACCTGTGCGAAGCCGCCCTGCGTGGCGATGCCGAAACCGCACGGGCCATCAACGAAAAACTCATGCCGCTGCACAAGAACCTGTTCATCGAGGCCAACCCGATTCCGGTGAAGTGGGCCCTGAATGAAATGGGGCTGATGGACAACGGCATTCGCCTGCCGCTGACCTGGCTGAGCCCATCCTGTCATGACACGCTGCGCCAGGCCATGCGCCAGTGCGGCGTACTGGTTTAATTGAGGACGTACTCCGCATGAAGCGATTGGCTGGTCTTTCCGCCCTTGCCCTGATCATTTCCAGCACCAGCGGTTGCGCCTGGTTGTGGGGCGAGGACGGGTATTTCCGCGACCGTGGCAGCGACTACCTGGAGGCGACCCAGAA
Source organism: Pseudomonas bharatica (assembly GCF_048586865.1). NCBI lineage: Bacteria > Pseudomonadati > Pseudomonadota > Gammaproteobacteria > Pseudomonadales > Pseudomonadaceae > Pseudomonas > Pseudomonas bharatica. Next base: position 184,852 of record NZ_JBMAWR010000007.1, read on the forward strand.
GCCGCCCATGCAGTTGCCTCCGGATGCGAGCAACGTCAAGCGTCTCGATCCACTGTTGCCGATTCCGCGCAACGTCGCCGACGACACCGTCAAGGGCGAATTCGAGGTTCCCCGTCCGCTGCCGCTGGCGGCTACCGCTGATGTCAGCGATTTCAGCCTGCAGAAGAGCGGCGCCGCGCGCTGGGTCCTGGCCCAGCGTTCGCCGGCGGAAACCTGGCCGGTGGCCCGGCAGTTCTTCGAGGACAACGGTTTCCGCATCGCCGAAGAGCGTCCGCAGACCGGCGAGTTCAACACCACCTGGCAGCGTTTCGACGAGCTTTCCGCGTCCATGGCCGATCGCCTGGGCGGCGCCGCCAGCAGCCGTGACAGCGAGATCCGTGCCCGTGTGCGTATCGAGCCGGGCGTGCAGCGCAACACCAGCGAGGTCTACGTGGTCACCGTCGAACGTCCGGCCGGCAGCACCGCCGAGCAGGACTTCCCGGCGCGCTCCAGCAATACCGGCGTCGACGCGGTGCTGGTCGACGAAATGCTCGCCAGCATGACCCGCAGCGCCGAGAAGGGTGGTTCGGTGTCCCTGCTTGCGGCCCGCGATTTCGATGCGCCGAGCCGTGTCAGCCTGAGCGAGGACGGCAGCGGCAACCCGGTGCTGAGCCTCGGTGCCGACCTCGATCGCGCCTGGTCCAGCGTCGGTCGTGCCCTGGAGCACGGTGAATGGCGTGTCGAAGACATCAACCGCAGCCTTGGCCTGTACTACATCAACCTTGCCGAAAAAGCCGAGCCCAAGAGCGAGCCTGGATTCTTCAGCCGCATGTTCGGCAGCGAGCCGAGCAAGGAAGAGGTCGAAGCCCGCGCCGAGCGTTATCAGGTACGCCTGAGCAAGGTAGGTGACAGCGTGCAGGTCACCGTCGAGAAGAACATCAATACCGTGGCCCCGGCTGACGTGGCCCGTCGTGTGCTGAGCGTCATCCAGGACAACCTGGGTTAAGTGCGTTTCGCGGTTCTCGGAAGCGGCAGCCAGGGAAATGGCACGCTGGTCAGCAGTGGCAACACGCGAGTGCTGGTCGATTGCGGCTTTTCCCTGCGTGAAACCGAGCGGCGCCTTGCGCGGCTCGGCGTTGCCCCGGACAGCCTGAGCGCCGTGCTGGTAACCCATGAACATGCCGACCACGTGCATGGGGTGGGCTTGCTGGCACGGCGCTACAATGTTCCGGTGTACCTGAGTCGAGGCACCTTGCGCGGCTTGCGCAAGCCATTGGAGGCAACCGGGCTGCTCGCGGCGAACGATACCTTCGTGGTGGGTGACCTGAGCATCCGCGCGGTGGGTGTGCCCCATGACGCGCTGGAGCCTTTGCAGTACGTGTTCAGCGACGGCCGCAGGCGCCTTGGCGTGCTGACCGACCTGGGCTGCTACGACTCGGTGCTGCTGGAGCATTACCGGGGCCTGGATGCCCTGATGATCGAATCCAACCATTGTCGCGACCTGCTGGCCCGCGGGCATTACCCGATGTTTCTCAAGCAGCGGGTGGGTGGCGACTACGGACATTTGAACAACCACCAGGCCGCGAACCTGGTGGCGGAGTTGGGATGGGAGAATCTGCAGCACCTGGTGCTGGCCCATCTCAGCAGCAAGAACAACCTGCCACAGCTGGCCCGGCAATGTTTCGTCGATACCCTCGGGTGCGACCCGGACTGGCTGCAAGTGGCCAACCAGGATTGTGGGCTCGACTGGCGCGAAATCGTCTAGCCCCTCTCATTTAGCAAGCGGAGCCCATCATGGAAAAACGTGAAGAACTCTACCGCGGCAAAGCCAAGTCGGTTTACAAGACCGACGACGCCGACCGTTTGATCCTGCTGTTCCGTAACGACACCTCGGCCTTCGACGGCAAGCGTATCGAACAGCTCGACCGCAAGGGCATGGTGAACAACAAGTTCAACGCCTTCATCATGCAGAAACTGGAAGAAGCCGGCATCCCTACCCAGTTCGACAAGCTGCTGGGCGACAACGAATGCCTGGTCAAGAAGCTCGACATGATCCCGGTCGAATGCGTGGTGCGCAACTACGCCGCCGGTAGCCTGGTCAAGCGCCTTGGCGTCGAGGAAGGCATCAAGCTGGAGCCCTCGACCTTCGAGCTGTTCCTGAAGAACGACGAAAAGGGCGATCCGTTCATCAACGAATCCCACGTCGTGGCGTTCGGCTGGGGTACTGCCGAGCAGCTGGCGAAGATGAAAGCGCTGTCGCTGAAGGTCAACGAAGTGCTGACCAAGCTGTTCGACGACGCCGGCCTGTTGCTGGTCGACTTCAAGCTGGAGTTCGGCGTGTTCCACGGCGAAATCGTCCTCGGCGACGAGTTCAGCCCGGACGGCTGCCGCCTGTGGGACAAGGAAACCCGCAAGAAGATGGACAAGGACCGCTTCCGCCAGGGCCTGGGTGATGTCATCGAAGCCTACGAAGAAGTCGCCAAGCGCCTGGGCGTGCCGCTGTAATCCGGCACGTTCGCGCAAGCATCTGAAAGCACGCGATTTTTTTCATCAAAAGGCTTCGCCTTTGCAGAAAGTGCTGGTATGATGCGCGCCACTGGAGAGATGCCGGAGTGGCCGAACGGGACGGATTCGAAATCCGTTGTACCTTCGCGGGTACCTAGGGTTCAAATCCCTATCTCTCCGCCATACATGTCAAAGCCCCTGAAACTGTGAAGTTTCAGGGGCTTTGTCGTTTTGGAGTGTGGTTGGGAATTACATAGCGTTGCAAGCAACCTTGATTGTTTCGCTGAGGCACATGGCGATCATATTTAAAATATTTACATCTTAAGCTTGCGGTACTCGGCGTTACGTGTTCTTTTTGTCCCGTGTCCCGGGACTAGGGACTGCAAGTAAGAGAATTCTATGAAAGGTCAAGACATAGGCTTGCTACTCAAGTTGGTCTGCCTCCAGCGGCATGAGGCGCGCGGTAAGGCTATCGCGGCTTGGCCGCATGACTGGAAGGACTGGGAGGATTTTGGTGATGACCCATCTCCCCCTTATCAAGGTGAGTCAGGTCCCGGGGAAGATATCACCCATTCGCCTTCCTACACTGCCCGTGCACTAGAGCAGCAGACTGGCATCAGCAAAACCCAGATCAACATCTCTTTGAAGCACTGCATCGAGATAGGCCTGGTCAAGCTTGACCGCAAGCAGGGCGTTCCACGCGCAAACACCAAAGCGCTGTTCGAGTTCATCCGTTATGGCCTGAAATATGTTTTTCCAGTCCGAGCCGGAGAGCTTACCCGTGGCATTGCAACTGGTTTTGCAGCGCCGGTCCTGGATAAAAGCCTGATTAGTGCCGGTGAACATGTTCAGGTCTGGTCATACGCCCGTGGCAATACCATGGGCATGAAGGTCGAACCGCTGTTCAAGACTGCGGCCGATGCGGCTCGAAGAGATCCCGAAATGTATGCCTTGCTGGCGCTTGTCGATGCCATACGTTTGGGACAGCCTCGTGAACGAAACCTTGCAGCTCAGTTATTGCAGGATCGCTTGGAGGTTTCATGAGCGTTTTCAATACCCTCCAGAGTATGTTGTGCGAGGTTGCCAAAGCATTGGGGCCGGAACTTTGCCAGCAAATGACCTTCGTTGGTGGTTGCACCACTGGCTTGTTGTTGACCGATGCGTTCACCCGGGAGCAAGTGCGCAGCACCGACGATGTTGACCTTATCGTCCAGGTTATGGGACCTGTAGGCTTCGCCCGCTTGCAGGAGACTCTTAGTGCTCGCGGTTTCCGAGTTAGCCCGCATGCAGATGACGATGACTTCCCCGTCTGCGCAATGAAGCTTGGCGACCTTCGCGTTGACTTCATGCCTGACGACAACTCCCTTGGCTTCGGCAACCGCTGGTACAGCGACGCCATGAGCACTTCCACGGTCCATTACCTTGACCAGGGAATCGCTATCAACCTGGTCAGTCCCGTGTATTTCGTGGGCAAGGCCTCGCCCGGCACTGGGCTCGTACCGTTATCGATGTCGCGCTTGGCGAGGCGCAACAACTGAATCCAGCTAGGCTGATTGATATCATGCGCGCCGAACAGCAGCGGTTGCGCCAAGATTACCTTCATGCAATCGCCAGCTACTGCTGCGTGCTCGTCGACCTGCCCCAGCAGTTGATCCATGTCGCGCACATTGGTGATTGCCTGATTGAAATCCAGCGACCTGGAGGGCCCATCAACTGGCTGAACCGCCCGCATAACCTGCACAGCCAAGCCATCTGGCAGGAAGATGTATCGGGCATTCAGGCGTCACGGCATTTGCTGACACGCTCTCTGAACGCCAGGCGCTTTCACTCCCCGGAATGCCTGACGACGCATTTCTTGACGGATGCGCGACTGCTGCTCTGCAGTGACGGCTACTGGTATGAACACCTGCATTGCGGTATCGATTTACAGAGCGTTAATGATGACGCTAGTGTGCTGACCATGGCGCATGGTGAGCCGACCGTAGAGCTAAGGTCGGACTGCGCAAACCTTCACGAATTCCCCTTTTCAGCTACCTCGGTTTGACCCGGTCAAGCAGGAACTGAGCGACTTGCAGTCGTATCCGCCATGCCTGTCGAAAGAACACTCAAGCCTTCTGCTCATTACGATAATGCTTGGGCGACATGCCCATGCGCTCATGAAATGCCTGGCGAAACACGCGATCCGATTGATACCCCACCGTCGCGGCGATTTGCCCTATCGAGTCTTTGCTATCCTGCAACAGCTCAGCTGCGACGGTAATGCGCCATGCATTCAGATAGTCGATCGGTGACTGGCCAACGAGCCGCCTGAAACGTGCGGCGAAGGACGAGCGCGATAGATTGGCGGTTGCCGCCAGTTGCTGAACGTTCCACTTATGATCCGGCTTTTCGTGTATTGCCAGCATGGCCTTGCAGATGTATGGATCCTGCAAGCCCTTCATCCAGCCTGGCGAGAAACCGGAGTCGGTGAGGATGAAGTGGCGCAAAAGGCCGACGATGATCAATTCCGCCATATGCCTGGCGACTGCGTAATAGCCTGGCTTGTCGTCGACCAGCAAGGTCTCGATAGCCGGGCGGGTCAGGTTGAGAATGCTGGCGTCGTTATCGCGCAAGACGATGAACTCCGGCAGTGCCGACAGGATGAATGCGCCCTGTCCGCCCTGGATGCTGAAGGCCAATCCGAGCAGACGACACAACTCGCCGTCGCCGCCATGGACGACGGAAATCGCCGACCCGGGCTGCAGGCTGCGGTCGAGCCTGGGTGAGCGCGATTCACTCCACCTCAGTTGGTGAAGATCTGTCGTGGCGACCCCCGGTTTCGACAGCAGGCGACACTCGGCGCCTTTGGCGGCCAGCAGTGTGTCACCTTGGGCGAGATGCAGGCGCTGGCCGTCTGCAGTTTCGACCACGAAGCTGCCTTCGGTGACGATGAAGCAGAAGCCCGGCTGGTAGTCGCGGACCTGTACACCCCATGGAGCCGTGAGGTGCCAACTGGAGAGGCTGGTCGATTCGATCCTGAGCATCGACAGGAAGTGGCTCAATAAGTCCATGGGCGGTACGCAATCAAGAGGATTTATCCGGTTATATGGAGATTTACGCGTTTTTTGTCCGGGCGCAGGCCTTCAGACTATCCCGACAATAACAACGGGAGTAGCTGGATATGCGCAATGACTCGAACTTGCAATGGCGTGCCGGGAAACGCGTCGCAGTGATCGGCGCCGGGCCGGGGGGGATTTCTGCCGCCCTGGCCTTGCATCGTCAGGGCTTCGATGTCCGGGTCTATGAAAGGCAGCCAGAGCCGAAGCCGCTGGGAGGTGCCGTGCTGCTGAGCGTGCCGGTGCTGGCGGTGTTGCGCCATTATGGTGTCGATCTGAACAACTTCGGCTCGTTTACCGTCACCGAATTTCGCAATAACAGGAATCGCTTGCGGTCGCGCCTGCCGTTCAATCGCTCGGTGGAAGAATCCTTCGGAATCAACGGTTGGCATTACGGGATGCTGCGATCCAATGCCTTTGCCCGGATGTTGGAGCTCATGCCCGACAGGATGCTGGTGCCGGACTCGGAGTTCGACCATTACACGCAAAGGGCCGATGGCGTGACGGTGAACTTCAAGGATGGCAAGGCTATCGATGCCGATATCCTGGTCGGTGCCGATGGCGTACGTTCGGGTGTGTCGCGGCAACTGTTCGGCGATCCGCAACTGTTCCACGTGGGCCTGCGCGTCTGGCTGGCCTGGTGCGATCCTGTCGAAGGTATTGCGCCACAGACCGGGAGGATCGTCCATTCGCACAAATACCAGGCCAGTTTCTTTCCCATGCTCCACGACGGCAAGCCGGGCTACGAGTGGTGGGTCGTGGAGCCCTGCCGGGAAAACGCCCCGGCCCCGTCCGACGTTGCCGGCCACCTGGGCAGGATCCTGCGCGACTTCCCGGATCCGCTGCCTCGCTTGCTCAGGTCCACCGATGTGGAAACCCGGATCTTCAAGTGGGATATCTACAATCGCCCCTCGCTACAGCACTGGAGCGAAGGCCGGGTGGTCTGCCTGGGCGATGCGGTGCATCCGGTTTCACCCTACGCCGCCTACGGTATGGGCATGGCCATCGAGGATGGCTATTTCCTTGGCAAGGCGCTGGCAGGAGCGGACCTTGTCGATGCCGGACAGATCAGTGCGAGCTTGCGCCAGTTCGAAGCGCAGCGTGTCGCCTACGTTAACCACCATGTAGAACTGGCCAGGAAACTGGGCCATGTCTTTCACCGGCTGCCTTATCCGTTGGCCAAACTGCGAGACCTGGTGTTCGATCACACGGGTTTCCTCGACAGGATGATCCGCCGGGACTACCTGGCCGACGCGGAGAAGATGTCGTTGATGATGCAGGAGTTGCACCAGGCCTGACGGAACGTGAGGGCCCTCGACCTCCCGGCCCCTGTGGAGCTCGCCCGCACTGTAGTGCCGGATGGACTCCACAGGAGTTCCACGCCTTAGGCGTAACGAATCACTCAGTCGTCGAGCCCCATCCGATACTCGATCACTCCCGGCTTTTCGGCGATCCAGTCATACAGGCGCTGCGCCGTGCGATTGCTTTCCTGGGTATGCCAGTACAGCCGGTCGCACGCTTTCTCCCGCGCCTGTCCCTGCACGTATTCGATCAAGCGCTTGCCGATCAGTTGCCCACGTACCTCCGCGCTGACGTAGAGGTCTTCTAGGTAGCAGAAATCGTTTTTGCCCCAGGTGGAGCGATGGAATACGTAGGTGACGAAGCCGTGGATGCGTTCGCCATCCGCGGCGACGGCGCAATGCACCGGCTCGCTGGGGTCGAAGAAGCGCTCCCAGGTGAGCCGGGTGATCTCTGCGCCCAGGTCTACCTTGTAGAAGGTCTGGTAGCTGCGCCAGTAATCGCTCCACTGCTCGAGGTCGCCCGGTTCCAGGGGGCGAATTGCTATCGACTGTTGTACTGCGGCCATGGGAAGACTCCTATCCGGACTGATCGAAACGGGCGTGTTGCCCGGTTGCGTTTTATAGTCCTGAAATGGCCTGGGATAGCCTGCCAATTGCAGATAGGCAGTCAGACCATTTTTTCCAGCACCTTCTTCAGCCGACCCACCGCAGCCGTCAGTTCCGCTGGCGTATGGGCGGCGAAGCCCATCAGGAATCCCGTGTCGTTGCGTGGTCGCGCATACAGGCTGCCTATCCCCAGCAGGTCCACATCCACCGTTCTGGCGGCAGCGACCACCGCGCGCTCGTCCATGGGACGGGTAAAGAGGCAGGGCATCTGCATGCCTCCATCGGGCACCCGTGGGGCGAGGAAATCGGCCAGATGCCGCTCCACCAACTCCGCGAGGATGTCCCGGCGAGCCTTGTAGAGGGCGCGCATGGTCCTGACATGGGCACCGAGATGCCCGCCTTCGATAAAGCGCGCCAGGGTCAGTTGCGAAATCGAGGGGTTATGGCCGTCCTGCAGCGTCCGCGCCGCGGTCATCGGGCCGACCAGTTGCGGCGGCAGAACCATGTAGCCGATCCGCAGGCCGGGAAACATGGATTTGGTGAAGGTGCCGATGTAGAGGGTCCGGTCGTGGGCATCCAGCCCCTGGACACAGGTGGTGGGGCGGCCTTCATAGTGGAACTCGCTGTCATAGTCGTCCTCGATGATCCACGCCCGTTGCTGGCGGGCCCACTCGATGGCGGCCAGGCGGCGGTCGAGGGACAGGGTGGTACCAGTGGGAAACTGGTGGGACGGGGTAAGGAACAGCGCCCGGGCATCGCCGGCCAATGCGGCCATGGCCGGGACCTGCATGCCGTCCCCGTCGACCGGCACCGGTATGCATTCCAGGCCGGCCGCACCAATGGCTTTTTTCGCGCCGTGGTACATGGGATCCTCCACCAGCACGCGCTCGCCGATATCCATCAGCACGGTCGAGCACAGGCTCAGGGCCTGCTGGGAACTGGTCAGGATCAACACCCGATCTGTGCTGGCCCGTGCCCCGCGCTCAAGGTTGAGGTAATCGGCGATGCTGCTGCGCAGCACCTCCATGCCCTGGGGAGCACTGTGCAGCAGGGCGCGGGTGCCATGTTCCTTGATGACCTGGCGCTCGAGCCGTTCCCAGATCGGTAACGGGAAATTACGTGTCTCTGCGAGACCGGGTGCGAAAGGGTGGGGGTACTGGAAGTTTTGCACGCCACCGTCGCGAAAGATGGCGGCGCCGCGCTGGCTCAACTCGGCCTGTACGACGCTCGCCCTGGAACCCTGGCGTTTTCGTGGTGGCAGGTGCCGGGTGCGTTCGGAAACGAAGCTGCCGCTGCCAACCCGGCGCTCGATGAAGCCTTCCGCATGCAGCTGGCTGTACGCGGATTCCACCGTATCCCGCGACACACCCAGCGACAGCGCCAACGGACGGGTGGCCGGCAAGGGCTTGTTCACCCCCAATGCCCCATCGAGGATCAACTGGCGAATCCCGCGCTGGATACGCACATGCAGGGGCAGCGCGCCATTGGCCGGGTCGTTGAGCCAGGCCTTTACCGATTCCAGTTGGGCGTTCTTGAACATTGGTCTGCTTGATATCCATGGATTGGAACCGGCCTGGCGCAGGCGCTCGAAACTTCGCTCACGCCGCTCCGAGGGCCTGGCCTATCCGGCGCGATAGCAGCATCGCTCCTTCGCCTTGCGGCAGCAGATGGTCGAAGTCGCCGAAGTGGCCGGCATGGAAGGCGGGGTCGGCATAGAGATCGATAATCTGCATGTCCAGGCCGGGGGCGAGGGTGCCGAGCAACTGCTGGAGTTCGAAGACTCCGCGGAACAGGAAGGCGCTGTCGTGACCGGCAGCGGCGCGGTACGCCTCGTGCATCGGCGGGATGACCACGATGACCCTGTGCCGCAGCTCGGCGGCCAACAGCAGCAATTGCGCCAGGTACTGGTTGCCGTCTTCGCGGGCATTCAGGCGCATGTGGTCGGCCACCCGCTGCGCTGCGCCCTGGTTGGCCGGCATGAAGGCCTTCTGCTGGTCAGGCAGGAAGCCGGCCACGCCGCCGAGGGTATCGCAGGGTGCTGCCAGGCGGCCCTGCAACTGGCTGGCGATCTGTATCAGCAGCGGATCCTCGTAGCTCAGCCCCAACTGGAAAATCTCGTTCATCAGCGGTGCCAGAATCTTCTCGCTGGGCGATTGCTCCAGCAGGTTGCCAGGCGAGAACAGCGAATAGAACACGATCACCGTATCCAGTCGCGGTGCCTGGTTCACGGCGTGCTGGTAGAGCGCCAGGGCATGACGGAAATCCTGGGAGCGGCTGCACAGGTTGAACGAACCCGGGCTGTAGCGCGGATCGAAGGCGAAGTCGCCATGGGACGAGCCCAGGGCGATGCTGGTCAGCACCGGGCTGTCCTGCTGCAACATCGCGCGCTTGGCGGCGAAGTACTCGATCAGGGCCGGAAACGGATTGGAATCACTCATTGCTCGGTGCTCCGGGCGTAGGTCCGGCGTACCTGTTCGACGCTGGGGAAGTTCTCGGTGATGAAGCCGCGCTGCATCGACTTGTGCTGGGTGAACGGATACTCCCGCGCAATGAAGGTCGGTTCGCTGGCGTTCTCGTAGCGACCGCTGATCGAGAGGCGCATGCGCTCGTCGCCTTCGCGCGAAGATCGATGAATGGTGAAGTTCGACATCAAGCAAACGCCGCCCTTGCCGACACAGACAGGAACGAAGCTGTCCTCGCTGTAGTGCCGGGGATCCACGCGCAGCACATGCTGCTCCTGGTTGCCGCCGAGCAGGCCGAGCAGATGACTCCCGGGTACCACTTCCATGGTGAACAACCGTTCATCGATGGTCATGAAGGGAATCCAGGTGGTGATGGTGTCGAGGCTGCCCTGGACGGAGGTCCAGTCCTGATGCACATCGAAGCCCTGGTAACCGCCCGGGATCACCAGACGCCTGGACATCAGGTGCAGCACCGGGGTGGTCTGGAACAGCGGGGTGGCGATGCCCAGGTCGGCGCAGGCCTGGCGCAGGCGCTCCTCGGTCATCAGGCGATACACGCCATGGAGCTTGGCGCACATGCGCAGCGTGGCGAGATAGAGCGGGATGCTGGCGCCGAGCAGGCTGGCCATGTTGTCGTGCAGGGCGTCCACCAGCGGCCCTGTGGCGACGGGCAGCCCGAGGCGCTGGAGTTGCTGGGCGAAGGACAGGTTGAAATGCTCGAGGGTTTCGTCGAGGTGTCGCGCATCGAAAATGTCCTCGACGATCAGATAACCGTTGTCCTGGTAAAAACGGATTTGATCGTGATCAAGAATCCTGCCCATCTTCCCGGTGTCCTTTTTCGTTGTGCCAGCGACAGTGCTATCGTGGCCGGCAGTATACACAGCGCTTCTTTCACGTCGGTTTGACCTGACTCACTTTTGTACCCGCGGGACGTCACGATGCAGAAAGTTGTCATTTTCGGAATTCTGGATACTGCGCAGCTGGCGCATTACTACCTGAAGAAGGACCCGACCGTGGAGGTCGTCGCCTTCACCGTGCATGAGCGCTATATCCCCGAGTCGAAACGCTTCGAAGGGCTGCCGGTGGTGCCTTTCGAATCGCTCCACGAGTACTTTCCCAGCAGCGGGTACAAGCTGTTCGCGCCGATGACCGGGCGCCGGATGAATCGCCTGCGCGAGTCCGTCTACCTGCAGGGCAAGGACAAGGGCTACGACTTCATTTCCTATGTCAGCCCGAATGCCACGGTGAACGACAACCCGATCGGCGAGAACTGCTTCATTCTCGAAGACAACACCCTGCAGCCCTTCACCACCATCGGCAATAACGTGGTGCTGTGGAGCGGCAACCATATCGGTCATCACGGCGAGATTCGCGACCACGTGTTCTTCACCTCCCACGTGGTCCTGTCCGGACATTGCGTGGTGGAGCCCTACGCCTGGCTCGGGGTCAATTCGACCATCACCAACGACTGCACCATCGCCGAAGGCACCTGCGTGGCGATGGGCGCGCTGATTTCGAAAAACACTCAACCCTGGCAGCTCTACATCGGCGCACCCGCGCGTGCCGTGAAGAGCAGCCAGGACCTGGATTTTTAGGTAGAACATGGCCTGGAAAAAACTCGGCAGAATCTTCGACCCGGACAGCGACTGGGTCGGCTCCCACGCTCAGGTACCCACCAGCCTGGTACTCGACGATGTCGTGCGGGTGTTCATTTCCACCCGCAATGCCCAGGGCAAGAGCCTCTGCTATGCGGTGGACCTGGACCGGCACGACCCGCTGCGGGTGGTCGCCCGCCACCGCGAGCCGTGCCTGGGTTTCGGGGTGCCCGGCACCTTCGACGACGAGGGCGTGATGCCCAGCTATGCGCTGAAGCGCGACGGTCGCACCTACCTCTACTACAGTGGCTGGAACCAGCGGCTTACCGTGCCTTACCACAACGCCATGGGCGTGGCCGTCTCGGACGATGATGGCCTGAGTTTCCGCAAGCTTTTCGAAGGTCCGATCATGGACCGCACCGCCACCGAGCCATACCTGGCAGTCACCCCGACGGTGCTGTTCGACGAGGGCCTGTGGAAAATGTGGTACGTCTCCGGCACCCGCTGGCTGGAGGTGAACGGCAAGTACGAGCCGCTCTACGTGATCAAGTACGCCGAATCCGAGGACGGCTACCAATACACCCGCTTCCCCGAACAGTGCCTGGAATCGCGCTTCCCCACCGAGGCGTTCTCGCGTCCGTGCGTGATCCGCGAGGATGGCCTGTTCAAGATGTGGTTCTGCTCCCGCGCCTCCGAGGACTATCGCGACGGCGCCGGGTCCTACCGCATCCGCTACGCCGAGTCCGTCGACGGCCGGACCTGGACCCGCTTCGATGACGAGGGCATCCCGCCATCCGTCGAAGGCTGGGACTCGCAGATGACCTGCTACCCGTTCATCTTCGAGAGCGGCGGGCACAAATACATGCTGTACAACGGCAACCGGTTCGGGACCAGCGGCTTCGGCCTGGCCCAGTGGAGTGATGATGAGTAACGAAAAGATCCAGGATGATGTCTACAAGCTGGAATCCACCGCCTCGGACCTGCAATACGCGTTCCGCGACAGGTTGCGCGACCTGTACCTGAACAGCCCGCTGTCGGATGACGACCTGCTGTTCAATATCGGCCTGTATACCCGCAGCTCGGTGCTGGTGAAGTTCATCGTCCTCAGCGACCTGTACAAGCGCTTCAAGCACATTCCGGGAATCATCTGTGAATTCGGCACCTGGTATGGCCATAACCTGGTCCTGCTGGAGAACCTGCGCGCCATGTACGAGCCGTTCAACAAGCAACGGCGGATCGTCGGTTTCGATACCTTCGAAGGCTATTCCGCGCCGGGCGAAAAGGATCGCCAGGAAAGCGGCGTATGGGTCGAGAACTCCTATTCGACCCAGGCCAGCTACAAGGATCATCTTGCCGAACTGCTGGAGGTGCACGAGGGCAACAATGTCCTTGGCCACAAGCGCGGCATCCATCAACTGGTGGCGGGTGACGTTTGCCAGACCGCGCCCGAGTATTTCACGGCCAACGCTTCGGCGATTGTCGCGTTCGCCTACTTCGACATGGGCCTGTACGAGCCGACCCTGGCGGCGCTCAAGGCGGTCAGGCCGCATCTGGTCAGCGGCAGCGTGCTGCTGATGGACGAGCTGACCTGGGCGGAATCGCCGGGCGAGGCGCTGGCGTTCAAGGAGGTATTCCAGCCCCACGAGTACAGCCTGGAGAAGTGCGAGCTGTACCCCTCCAAGTGCATCGTCACCATCAAGTAGGAGCCGCCATGATCAGCATCGAGGAATTCGACGCGCGCATGGCCGGGCAGGGCTGGGCCATCTTCGAACGGGCCATCCCGCAGGCCATCGTCGAGCAGATGCGCGAGGACATCCACAAGGCCTATGCGATCTGCCGCGAGTACCAGGTGAAGAACGGCATCGACCAGGACACCAGTTTCACCGTGCACCACCTGGTCGGGCAGTTCGACAGCTTTCTCGACTGCCTGCGCGCCTATCCGATCTATCCGTTCATCGAACGCTATTTCGGCGGCCAGTTCATCCTCAATTCGTTCGGTGGGGCGATCAACACGCGGGACAGCCAGTCCTACGCGCAGCGGGTGCACCGGGATATCCGCTCCTATTCGGGGGAAACCGCGCTGCTGCTCAACACCCTGGTGATGCTCGATGATTTCACCGCCGACAATGGCGCCACCTGGATGCTGTCCGGCTCGCACAAAGCGCCGGGCAAACCGACCGACGACTACTTCCGGGCCCACGCCGAGCAGGCCATTGCGCCGGCAGGCAGCATCCTGATGTTCAACTCCAACGTCTGGCACGCGGGCGGCAGCAATATCACCGATCACTTGCGTCGCTCGGTAACGCCGATGTTCTCCAGGCCGTTCATGAAGCAACAGTTCGATTATCCAAGGGCCCTGGGTTACGACCGCGGCCCGGAGTTCGACGAGCGCCTGCGCCAGGTCATCGGCTATAACGCGCGGGTTCCCGCCACGCTGGACGAGTGGTACCAGCCGCCGGCCAAGCGCATGTACCACTCCAACCAGGGCTGAGCATGTCACGCGATCTCAACACCGAGTACCAGGACACCGAAGACCGGCGCTACGCCTACGATTTCGACTATATCCACCGCGACTACATGATCCGCGCGCTGGCCGGACAGTTCCGTCCCGGCAATGCCCTGGAGATGGGCTGCTACCACGGCGAGTTCACCAGGAAGCTGTTGCAGGTCTTCGACGAGGTGACGGTGCTCGAAGGCGCGTCCGACCTTATCGAGATCGCCCGCAGGAACGTAAACGATGCGCGAGCAACGTTCATCCTGGGCCGGTTCGAAGAGGCCGACCCCGGGCAGCGCTTCGACAATATTTTCCTGGTCCACACGCTGGAACACCTGAGCGAACCGCAGCCGGTGCTGAAACGCGTTCGTGAATGGCTCAAGCCCGGCGGCCGCCTGTTCGTCGTGGTGCCCAATGCCAATGCGGCATCCCGGCAGATTGCCGTAGGCATGGGCCTGATCGACTTCAACGCGGCAGTCACCGAAGGCGAGCGCAAGCATGGCCACCGCTGCACCTACAGCCTCGATACGCTTGAGCACGAGGTGCGGCAGGCCGGTTTCCGCATTGGGCAGCGGGGCGGCATCCTGTTCAAGCCGCTGGCCAATTTCCAGTTCGATGCAGCGCATCGCGCCGGCATCATCGACCAGGCGTTCTTCGAGGGTTGCTACCAGTTGGGAATGAAGTACCCCGACCTTACCGCCAGCATCTACGTGGTGTGCGAAGCCTGATCCTCACGTGCAGTCGAACGACCGCAAATGGGCCCCGATCCCCTCGGGGCCCACTTCCATCAGCGCATCGATGATCGACAGGCCGGGCGTGAACCCTTCGCTGCGCTGGCGGTAGGGCAGGGCGCGCATGGCGATGAAGCGCAGCTCGATTCCGCGTTCGGCGAAAGCCTGCGGCTCGTACAGCGAGCGCCCGCCCTGGGCGTTGATGTAGCGGCTCGCGTTTTCCTGGCGGCAGATATCGAGGATGCGTTCCTGCGCCGCCAGATGGCCGTTCCCGTAGCACCTGCTGCTCGGCACGATCTGCGCCTGCAAACCCATGAAGCGGGCCAGTACCTGCACCTGGTGGCTCAGGAACCCGGCCAGGTTGCGGTCCTCATGACGCAGTATTCCCTCCACCAGGGCAAACACTTGCTCGAAGCAGGGCGCCTTGCGGTAGGCCATTTCCAGGCTGCGCAGCAGGCGCCGTTGCCACTGGGCGGCGGGGGCGATGTCGATCTCGTCGATCCTGCGGTTTTGCGAGGCCTGCAGCAGCGGCAGGGTGAACAGCCCCGGTTCGCCATTGATCAGGATGCGGTTGCGATTGATCCAGCCGCGATTGATGTAGTTCACATCGTCGTAGACCACGAAGCGGTCCGTAGCCTGCAGCAGTTGCCAGTAGCCGATGTAGGGGAACAGGTACGGCTGCATGATCGCCAGTGCGGTCATGCAGCCGCCCCGGCGACCAGCTCGATGATGAAATCCACGCTGTCGTGGTCGAGGTCGGGGTAGATCGGCAGGCAGATCACCTGCTCCACCACCCGGTGCGCCACCGGCAGGTTGTCGGCGCTGGACGACGGGTCGTGGCGGTACATCGGCAGGCTGCTGATCAGCGGCTGGAAATAGCGGCGGCCATTGATGCCGTGGGCGGCGAGATGCTCGAACAGTTGATCGCGTTGCAGCGGATAGTCCGCGCCGACCAGGATCGGGAAATAGGCGTGATTCCCGAGGGCTTCGCCGACGCCGTCGATGCAACGGATGCCGCGGACTCCGGCCAGGCCCCGGCGATAGCGCTGGTCGATCAGGCGACGCTTGTCCAGGGCCTGGTCGAGCCCTTGCAGTTGCAGCAGGCCGAAGGCTGCGTGCACTTCGCTGAGCTTGCCGTTGTTGCCGGTGAACTCCACGGTGCTGCCATCGCGGGACAGGCCGAAGTTCTTCAACTGGTCGATGTGGCGCTTGGTCGCCTCGTCGCGACAGACGATGGCACCGCCCTCGAAGGTGCTGAACACCTTGGTGGCATGGAAGCTCAGCACTGCCATATCGCCATGCTGCAGCAGGCTGCCGGCCTCGTCGCGCACGCCGAAGGCATGGGCTGCGTCATAGATCACTTTCAGTCGGTGACGTTCGGCGATCTGCTGGATCGCCCGCACATCGCAGGGATGCCCGTAGCAATGCACCGGCATGATCGCCGTGGTGCGGGCGGTGATCGCTGCTTCGATGCGGGCCGGGTCCAGGTTCAGGGTATCGGGGTCGATGTCGACGAACACCGGCCGCAGGTTGTTCCACAGCAACGAATGGGCCGTGGCGACGAACGAATAGGGCGTGGTGATCACTTCGCCTTCCAGGCCTGCCGCCTGGATCGCCGTGATCAGCGCTTGGGTGCCGTTGCAGAACAGCGACACATGCGCGACGCCCAGGTACTCGCACAGCGCACTTTCCAGACGCTGGTGCATGCTGCCGCCGTTGGTCAGGATGCGACTGTCCCAGATTTCCCGGAGGTACGGGATGAAGTCGTCCAGCGCGGGCAGGGCGGGTTGGGTGACGAAGATCGGATTGCGCTTTTTCATGGGCTGCCTATCGCTCCGATCGTCCTGTTCATCGGGGCCCCTTGGCACCTGATGCTCACAAGGGTTTGTCGAATTCATGCCGGGTCCAGAAGTCCTTCATGATGCCCCAGCAGCGGCGTGACTCGCCTTGTGCTGCAGCGCCGAACACTACCTGGGTCTGTTCGCCATGGATGCGGAAGCTGCTCAGTGGCCGCACCAGATACACGGTATTGCCGCGCAGTGCGAGGTTGAGGAAGATCGCCACGTCGGACGCCCAGGCGATCGGCTGCTGGTCCACCGACATGAAGTCCGGGGTGACGTCGATCATGTCGTCGCGGCGGAACATCACCGTGCTCGGCTCGCCGATGAAGTTGAGCTGCGACAGCATCAACGCGGTGCCCATGGACAGGCCCTCGATCATCGAGTCGGCAGCTACCGGTGCCTGGGTCGCGGGAATATCGGCCAGCGGTGCGCCGAACCCGTCGATGCGCTGGCGCTTGGAGGTTGCCAGGGTGATGTCCGGGTAATCGCGGAAGGTCCCGAGCAGGCGCTCGACGCATTCGATGTCCAGGAGGTCGTCGTCGTTGAGGAACTTGATGTACTCGCCGCGGGCCTGCTGCATGCACAGCACATGGTTGAGGCGGCCGATGTCCTTGCCCGCGTCGGGGTTGCGCACATAGCGCAGGCGCGGGTCGAAGCGGGCATAGTCGGCGACGATGGTCTCGATGGCGTCGCTCGGGCAGTCGTCGCAGACCAGGACTTCGATATTGCGGTAGGTCTGGTTCAAGGCGCTTTCCAGGGCCTGGTGCAAATGCTCGGTCCGGTAGGTCGGCATGACGATGCTGACCAGCGGCTCGGCATCAGCGGCGAGCTGGCGTTGCGGTTTGCGGAATTCCAGGACCACCCGGCCCGCCGCTGCGCTTTCCAGGCCGCCCAGGTTGGCGTCGCTGCTGTGGCCCGCAGCGATGCCGTCTACCGGGACCAGGCCGACCATCTTGCAGACACGGGTCAGGTCGTCACGGTCCCAGGTCCAGGCGTGCTGGCGCAGGGCACGGTTCAAGCGCTCGCCGCGACCGATACCGGGTGTTTCGGGGTGAGCCCGATCAGCCACGTAGTCATCCACGAGGGCCTGCAGGTCGCTGGTCACCAGGCGCAGTACGCCACCCGGCTGCAGGACACGGCGGCATTCGAGCAGCAGGCGGATACCCTGGTTGCGATTCAGGCGCTCCAGCAGATGCGCGCTGTAGATCCCCGGCACCGTGCCGCGCTCCCAGGGCAGGGCAGCACCCGGATCGAGCTGGTAGTCGGCATGGGCGGCCTCCAGGTCGATATTGAAGAAGCCCTGGCGTGGGTGATCGGGGCAACCGAGGTTCAGGTAGATGGACTGCATGGGGTTCGCTTCGAAAAGAGTGCCTGGCCAGTGTATCGGCCGATGGGGTGTAAACATGATCCTTGCGGGGGAATCCTGCAACTGGCAGGGTGATGGCGTTTTGCTCCAAGACAAGATGTGACAGCCAATGGAATCGGAGTCGCCCATGCAACCCGTGCAACGCAGCCGCCCCGGCTTTTCCCGATTGCCCCTGGTCATCGACCCGGTGTCGATGCTGGCTGCCCTGGCCGACCTCGACGACACCCTTTGGCAACCCCATTTCAACCGCGATTACTACCAGGGTGACTGGAGTGGCGTCGGGCTGATAACCACCGAGTCCCAGGTGGCGCTGGTGCACGGCGAGGGCCCGGCGATCAAGCGCCAGCCGTGGCTGGACGATCCACGCTGGGCGCGGGGCCTGGCCGGGCTCGAGGTGGAGATCCGCAACGCCCGTTTGCTGCGCCTCGGCCCCCACAGCCATATCCGCGAACACCGCGACTACGATCTGGGTGGCCCGGAGGCCGACATGCGCCTGCATGTGCCGTTGCTGGCGCCGGAGGAGGTGGATTTCATGCTGGAGGACCAGCGCGTGCCGATGCGTGCCGGGGAGTGCTGGTTTCTCGACCTGTATCGCCCGCACAGCGTCAACAATCATGGCGACAGGCCGCGCATCCACCTGGTTATCGACTGCCGTCCTGGCCCTTGGGTGGACGCGGCGATCGACGCGGGGCTGGCGACCACACCGGCCGCCGGCGAGGGTCGTTTCAACAGGGCCTATGCCGGGTTCACCCGCTGGCTGGAGCAGCATCCACAGCAGGCAGCAGCACTCGACCCGCTGCAGGATCGCGAGGTGCTGATCAGCCGCATTCTGGAGCTGGGCCAGGCCCAGGGCTTCGTGTTCGGGGCGGACCAGGTGCGGGCGGCGCTGCGTCGGCAGCGTCAGGTGGTGCGCTGACACCGGGGCGTCAGCGCGGGGGCGGGGTCAGGCGGATTTCACCAGGCTGGCGATCTTGTCCTTGATCTCCAGGCGCTCCTTGCGCAGCCGGGTGACGATGTCATCTGCGGCGGCGCTCTGTTCGGCTTCGACGACCTCCTTGTCCTTTTGCAGGTAGCGGGTTTCCAGCTCCGCCAGGTGGGCACTGCCTTTCTTCAGCGCCTCGAATTCTTCCGCGGTCACTCCCAGGTCGGCGTACAGATTGTGTTTGACCGGCATAGCTTCAACTCCTCAGTCAGGTCGGGGCATGAACCTTCAGCGTAGATGCCTTTGCCGTGTTGGACAGTCGGGGTTAGTCTGTCGGATCTATTTCCGCGACCGGTAGTTCCCCATGCCCCAGCTTCATCTGGAATACAGCGCCAACCTGCGTGACCTCGATACCGACAAGGCCCTGCTGCGCCTGAACAGCGCCCTGGTTGCCAGTGGCCAGTTCGGCGACGAGGTGGATATCAAGAGTCGCGCCGTGGCCCATGAAACCTTTCGCGTCGGCATCGCGCCTGTCGAGCGTGCCTTCGTCCATGTAAAGCTGGCGCTGCTCAGCGGTCGCTCGCCGGAGATCAAGCGCCAGTTGTCCGCCAGCCTGCTGGAGGCGCTGAAGGATGTGCTGGCGGTCCCGGCCGGTATCGATACGCAACTGTGCGTGGAGATCCTGGACATCGATCGCGATTCTTACGCCAAGGTCCGTTTCCCTGCCTGAAACCGGTTGGCCAGGCCGCCGTTTGCGAACGGCGGCTGAAGGTGAAAATCCCGCATTAATAAAAGTTCATTCCAGGCCATCGTTTGTTGGCGTTTTTTTCACGGAAAATTGATGAATGGCTGCTTAAAGTCCACCCCGCGAACAACCTGATGTCGCAAAGACATCAGCGGATGGATCTTTTTATAAGCGAATCGTCATGCTGAAACTCAAGTCGTTGCGTCCCGAATGGGTGACGCTGCTGGCCAGCGCCTACCTGTTGATCGGCTTCAACTCGGTACTCTGGGAGCACATTTCCACGGTGTTGCAGGGGGACGCCCATGCCGTGCTGCTGCGCCTGGCTTTCGGCGTGCTGCTGCTGTGCGCCTTCAATATCGTGCTGACCCTGCTGGCGTTTCGCAAAGTTCTTAAACCGGTATTGGCCACGTTATTCATCATCAGTGCCGGCGTCGCCTATTTCATGAGCCAGTACGGCGTGCTGATCGATATCGGCATGTTGCGCAATACCGTGGAAACCAATGTCACGGAAGTGCGTGACCTGCTATCGCTGAAGTTGTTCGTTCATATCCTGCTGCTCGGGGTACTACCGACCTTCATCCTGCTGAGGACACCGATCCGCTTCCGCAGCCTGCCCCGCGAGCTGTTGCAGAAACTCCTGGTCGTGCTGGCCAGTGCGGCGTTGCTGGCTGCCGTGGCCATGGTCAATTACCAGGGGCTGGCCTCGCTGTTTCGCAATCACCATGAGCTGCGCCTGATGATCGTGCCGAGCAACTACATCGGCGCCTCGGTGAACTACGCCCGGGAAAAGGTCGGGGTCGCCTCGCAGCCGTTCCGCAAGATCGGCGAGGATGCCACGCTGGCCCCTGCCTGGGCCGGCCATCCACGCAAATCCCTGACGGTACTGGTGGTGGGCGAGAGTGCCCGCGCCGAGAACTTCGGACTGCTGGGCTACAACCGCGATACCACGCCGCAACTGAGCAAGGAGCAGGGCTTGCTGAGCTTCAGCAATGTCACCTCCTGCGGCACCGAAACCGCGGTCTCCGTGCCCTGCATGTTCTCCGGAATGACCCGCAAGGACTACGACGCGGCCAAGGCGAAGAATCAGGAAGGCCTGCTCGACATGCTGCAGCGTGCCGGCCTGGTGGTGGAATGGCGCGACAACCAGTCGGGCTGCAAGGGCACCTGCGACCGCGTGCACGTCGAGGACGTCAGCAATTTGAAGGACCCGGCCCTGTGCGCCGACAACGAATGCCACGACGAAATCCTGCTCAAGGACCTCGCCGCGCGTATCGACGATCTCAAGCAGGACACCGTGCTGGTCCTGCACCAGATGGGCAGTCACGGTCCGGATTACTACAAGCGCTACCCGGCGTCGTTCGAGCGCTTCACCCCGGTTTGCCGCAGCAACGCCCTGAACCAGTGCGACCGCCAGAGCATCGTCAACGGCTATGACAACACCTTGCTGTACACCGACCACGTGCTGGCCTCGCTGATCGATGTGCTGCGCAGCAAGCAGGACCAGGTCGACACGGCGATGATCTACCTCTCCGACCACGGCGAATCCCTGGGCGAGTACAACCTGTTCCTCCACGGCACGCCCTACATGCTGGCCCCCGAGCAGCAGAAGCACGTGCCGATGCTGGCCTGGTTCTCGGACAACTACCGCAAGAGCTTCGGCGTCGATACCGACTGCCTGCAACAGGGCCGCGACCGGCCGCTGAGCCAGGACAACCTGTTCCACTCCATGCTCGGCCTGCTGCAGGTGCGGACCTCGCTGTACAACCCGCAACTGGACCTGTTCGCCGGCTGCCGTCCGGTCCAGGCATCACTGTAAAAGCGCGGCACGGGCTCGCCGCCTACTCTGGAAAGGCTACCGTCGAGCGGTTTCCCGGCGGTGGCCCGTGCCGTATATACTGCGCGCCATTGTATGTGGGAGAGCCTTGTGGCCATCGAAATTCACTGGATTACCGACGACAGCGCCCTGGCGGAACATTGCCGGCAATGGCGTCAACTGCCCTTCGTGGCCCTCGACACCGAGTTCATGCGGGTCGACACCTTCTACCCCAAAGCCGGTTTGATCCAGGTCGGCGATGGCCAGCGTGCCTTCCTGATCGATCCGCTGCTGATCAACGACTGGCAGCCCCTGGCCGGCCTGCTCGAAGACCAGGGCGTGACCAAGGTCCTGCATGCCTGCAGCGAAGACCTCGAAGTCCTTGCCCGCCTGACCGGCAGCCTGCCGGTGCCGCTGTTCGACACGCAACTGGCGGCCGGCTATCTCAACCTCGGCTTTTCCATGGGCTACTCGCGCCTGGTCCAGGAAGTGCTGGGCATCGAACTGCCGAAGGGCGAGACCCGTTCCGACTGGCTGCAACGCCCGCTCTCGCAAACCCAGGTCAGCTACGCCGCGGAAGACGCCGTGCACCTGGCCGAGCTGTACGAGCGCCTGCGCCCGCAACTGAGCGACGACAAGAATGCCTGGGTGCTGGAGGACGGCGCCGAGTTGGTGATTCAATTGTGCCGGGAAATCGACCCCTACGAGCTGTACCGCGACGCCAAGCTGGCCTGGAAGCTGTCCCGGGCCCAGCTTGCCGTGCTGCGCGAGCTGTGCGCCTGGCGCGAACTGGAAGCCCGCGAGCGCGACGTGCCGCGCAACCGCATCCTGCGCGAGCATGCCATGTGGCCGATCGCCCGGACCCAGCCGGACAACCTGTCAGCCCTGGCCCGTATCGAAGACATGCACCCGCGCACCATCCGCCAGGATGGCGAGTTCCTGCTCGACCTGATCAAGCGCACGGGCAACCTGCCGCCGGAAGAATGGCCGCCGGCAGTGCCCGAGCCGCTGCCGATCGAAGCCGCGGCGCTGCTGAAGAAACTACGTGCCATCGGCCAGGCCGAGGGTGAACGCCTGAACATCGCGCCCGAGCTCATGCTGCGCAAGAAAACCCTCGAGGCGCTGCTCAAGAGCGGCTACCCCGACGGACCGTACCAATTGCCCGACTCGCTGCGCGGCTGGCGCCGCGAGCGGATGGGCCAGGCCCTCCTCGACTGCCTGGCCGATGCCGGAGAATCCGCTTGAAACGTATCTGTTCGATTTACCGCAGCCCGCGCAAGCCGGGCATGTACCTTTACCTGCTCAAGGCCGATGGCCTGAACCGGGTGCCGGATGCCCTGTTGCCGCTGTTCGGCACGCCGCAGCACGCCTTCGACGTCGTGCTGACCCCGGAGCGCACCCTGGCCAGCGAGGACATCGCCAAGGTCTTGGAAAACCTCGATAGCCAGGGCTTCCACCTGCAGATGCCGCCTGCCGAAGAGGAATACATCGAGCACCTGCCGGACGAATTGCTGCGTCGCAACGATCCGGTCTGATCCCGCCCTGACGGGGCCGGTCCCGACCGGCCCTCCCGCCGTTCTGCAAGGTTGTAATCGATATGCGCGTTCTGATCGCCGAACAGGATCACGCTCTCTATGCCCGTCTGCTGCGCGAGGCATTGCCCGAACTCGAAGTGCTCACCAGCGGTGATTCCGCCGAATTGTCGGCGCAGGCAGCGCAGTGCCCGGTCTGGCTGGGCCAGCCCGACCTGCTGGCCTCCCTGCTGCGCCAGGGGCACCGCCCTGGCTGGGTGCAGTCGACCTGGGCCGGCATCACGCCGCTGCTGGCCGAGGGCCTGCCCCGCGAATACCGGCTGACCCGGGCCGTGGGTATCTTCGGCCAGGTCATGGCCGAGTACGTGCTGACCTACATGCTCGGTCACGAGCGTGAAGTGCTGACCCGCCTGATGAGCCAGGTCGAGCGCAAGTGGGACGGGCGTCCGGGACGCAGCCTGGACGGGCGTCGGGTGCTGATCGTCGGGACCGGTGACATCGGCTGCGAAGTGGCGCGTTTCCTCATGCCGTTCGGCTGCACGCTGTATGGCATCGCCCGTTCGCCCCGCCCGCTCGAGCCCTTCATCGAAGTGGCCGGGCTGGACGAGATCGGCCGGCTGGTGGGGCAGGTGGACTATGTGGTCAATCTGCTGCCGGATACCCCGGCGACCCGCGATATCTATGACGCTGCGCTGTTCCAGCGCTTCAACCCGGATGCGTTGTTCATCAACGCCGGGCGCGGTGTGGCGGTGGTCGATGGCGACCTGGTGGCGGCGCTGACCAAGGGCCATCTGGCCGGGGCGGTGATCGATGTGTGCCGCCAGGAGCCGTTGCCGCGCAATCATCCGTTCTGGACCGCGCTAGGGCTGCTGCTGACCGGGCACAGCTCGGCGCCGACCTCGCCGGCGGCGATGGTGCGGTTGTTCGTTGAGAACCTGGGGGCTTACGGGCGGGGCGACGGATTGCGCGGAGAGGTCGATTTTTCGCGGGGCTATTGAGGCCGCTATCGCCGGCAACGCCGGCTCCCACAAGGTTCGGTGGTGTACTCGATACCTGTGGGAGCCGGCGTTGCCGGCGATCAGGCCATAAGGCTTACAGGGTGAAGTCACCCTCGGCCGCCAGCTCGTTCAGCGGCCGGCGCGGGCTCGGTACTTCACGGGCCTGCAGGTACTCGGCCAGGGTCGCCTTGTCACCCAGCTTGCCGATCGCCACTGCCGCGTGCAGGTCATAGCCCTCGGGGATCTTCAGCTCCTTGCGGGTCAGTTCCTGATCGAAGCCGGCCATGCCGTGGGTGTGCCAGCCGCTGATGCTTGCTTGCAGCGCCAGGTGCCCCCAGGCCGAGCCGGTGTCGAAGGTGTGCCACAGGGCCGGGGTTTCCTCGCTGGCGCCCGGTGCGGTGAAGGTGGTCTTGGAGATCACGACCACCAGTGCCGATGCATGCTGCGCCCAGCTGCGGTTGAATTCGTTGAGCAGCCCCAGGTAACGCTCCCAGTTCGGCGTATCGCGGCGGGCGTAGAGGAAGCGCCAGGGTTGCGAGTTGTAGGCCGAAGGCGCCCAGCGCGCGGCCTCGAGGAAGCTCAGCAGGGTTTCTTCGGGAATCGGCTCGCCGGTGAAGGCACGGGGCGACCAGCGCTGGATGAACTGTTCATGGATGGCATAGTCAGCGATACGAGGGTTGGCGCTCATGACGGATTCCTGGACAGGGGCGAGAACTGAAATGGTTTGCAAAACTACAACTGTCGGCCACACCCTGACAAGCGGTCTGGCAAAGGCGCAACGCACGTCCTAGACTGGCGCCGCCCCGCAGGGCCGAAGAATTTTGAAACAGGATCATCGCAACATGCAGGCAAGCTCCGCGCCGTTCTGGACCCGCAAGACCCTCGATCAGCTCGACGCCGCCGAATGGGAGTCGCTGTGCGACGGTTGCGGCCTGTGCTGCCTGCAAAAGCTCGAAGACGAAGACGACAACAGCGTCTACTACACGCGCATCGCCTGCAAATTGCTGGACCTGAACACCTGCCGCTGCAGCGATTATCCGAACCGCTTCGAGCATGTGCCCGACTGTATCCAGCTCACCCCGGGCAAGGCCGACCAGTTCAAGTGGCTGCCGCCCACCTGCGGTTATCGCCTAGTCAGCGAGGGCAAGGACCTGCCGGACTGGCACCACCTGGTCTGCGGCGACCGCGAGCAGGTGCACAAGCAGCGCATTTCGCAGGCGGGGCGCATGCTCAGCGAGAACAGCGTCGCCGAAGATGACTGGGAAGACTATCTGATATTCCGCGCCAGCTAAGCTGGCGCGTTTCGCGTTCGTGCAAGGAGTCGGGCAATGCCTGTGCGTCACCCTCTGGCGTGGGTCCTGTTGCTGCTGGCGAGCGATGCCGCCTGGGCCAGGAAAGTCGATCTGGATTACCACGTGCGCCTGCTGCCCCAGAGCGGCCAGGCCGAAGTGCGCCTGACCCTGGCCGATGGCGCCCAGGTGCGCAGCCTGGATTTCGACCTGGGCAAGGAAGGCCTGTATAGCGATTTCAAGGCCGACGGTCCGTGGCTACCGGCGGCGGACCGCCAGCGTGGGGTCTGGCAGCCGGCGCCGGGCAAGTCCAGCCTGAGCTACAAGGTACGGCTTGATCACAAGCTGAAGAACGGCAGCTACGACAGCCGTATCGCGGCGAACTGGGCGCTGTTCCGCGGTGATGACCTGGTGCCGCCAGCGCGTCTCGACCAGCAGGATGGCACCGAACTGGTGGCTCGCCTGAGCATCGATCTGCCTGCCGGCTGGAACAGCATCGAGACGGCATGGCCGCGGATTGGCAAGCAGCGTTTTCGTATCGACAACGTTTCGCGCCTGTTCGACCGTCCGACCGGCTGGATGCTCGCCGGTACGGTTGGGGTACGACGTGCCCGCCTGGGCGAGACCGAGGTCAGCGTGGCCGGTCCGGTCGGGCAGGGGCAGCGCCGCATGGATGCATTGACCTTGCTGACGTTCGTCTGGCCGCAGTACCAGGCGGTGTTCCCGCGCAATCCAACGAAGCTGCTGCTGGTCGGCGCCCGTGAACATCTATGGCGAGGCGCGCGTGCGGCGCACGACTCCATCTACCTCAACAGTGCCAGTGCGCTGGTCAGCGAAAACGGCAGCAGCCCGTTGTTGCGCGAGCTGGTGCGGGTGTTTGCGCGGATCAACGACCGCGAAGGCAGCGACTGGATCGGCGAGGGGCTGGCGGAGTATTACGCTACCGAGCTGCTGCGTCGTGCCGGCGGGATCAGTGATGACCGCTACCAGGCATTGCAGAAGCGCCTGAACAAGGAAGGCAAGGCGGTGACCAGCCTGCGCGGCGAGCAGGCCAACGCGGCGACCATCGCCCGCGCGGTGTTGCTGTTGCAGGCGCTGGATCGGGAAATCCGTGTTCATACCCACAACAAGCAGTCGCTGGACGATCTGGTGCGGGCGTTGATGCGGATGAACAGTGTCAGCACGGCGGAGTTCGTGCAGTTGGCCGAGAGTGTAATGGGGCGGGAGTCGGAGGTTTTGCGGACTCCGCTGCTTCAGTGACCGCCCTTCAGGGCCCTATCGCGGGTGAACCCGCTCCCACAAGGTACGCGTAACC